>JBEKGL010000296.1:0-5397 GCA_050012815.1 Thermoguttaceae bacterium | reverse complement strand
AAGCCGGGCGCTTGCCGGGCGGCCAATAACCTGGCCCCGTTGATCCGGTCGTCCGCCCCGCCCTGGGCAAATACTTTCACCGGCGGGCCGCTCTCGTGCGGATCGGGCTTCTCTAAGGAAATGTCCATTCCCAGCTTGTTCAAGTAAAAAGCGCCCAAGTAACGGATATGCTCCGGCGTCAACACCCGCTGGTCGTTGGTGACCTTCGCATTGCGGATGATAATGAACGCGGCCAGCGGCGCCACGTAGGCCAGAAACAACAAGATGAATCCCACCCAAAAATAAGGGATCAGCCAGTTCAGCACAAAAGCCCCCGTGAACGTGCCGAAGATAATCGGATTCCAGCGCAGATAATCCATCGCCTTGACTTCCTGGCAGTCGACGTTGACCCAGTCGGTGGTTCTCACCCACAGCATGAACAAAAACCAACAGGCAAGAATCTTCGGCCAACTAAGATAAAAACCGTGACCGCGCCAGCCTTTGGGGGCGATGGGCATGGCCGGCCATTCTCCAGCGGCCAGCAGATCGCCTGCGCAGAAAACAACAACGAAGGCAATAACCGCGGATATTATTAGGAAACGGCGCATTACAGCATCCCGGATTCGTGGAATTCAATACCCTTAAGGGCCATTTTCAGGGCTTCGGCGTTGGGCGCCGCCTCGAAGGCCGTCGCCCGGTCGATCAGGTCGGTTTCTACAAGTTGTTTCAAGCTCCAGGCGAAATCCTGCATGCCGTCGTCCTTGCCGATGCGGATGGCGTCGGGGAGCTTTTCGTCCTCCGCCTCCAGGATCAGCTTCTTCACCGTGGGCGTGAAGTTCATGATTTCGCACGTGGGCACCCGGCCCACGCCCTGCTTGATCGAAGGCAGCAGCTTCTGGGCGATGATCCCCCGCATGTTGAAAACCAATGCGCTGCGGATGGCCGAGTGCATGGTTTGCGGGAACAGGTCGAGAATACGGCTGATGGTGCTGGCCGAGGTCGAGGCGTGGATCGTGCCGAACACCAAATGCCCGGTCTCCGCCGCCTGAATGGCCGTTTCAAAGGTCTCCCGGTCCCGCATTTCACCCACCAACATCACGTCGGGGTCCTCGCGCACCGCGTGTTTCATGCCGATCATGAAATTCTTCACGTCCATGCCGATCTCGCGCTGATTTATCAGACACTTATCCTCGGTAAAGGTGAATTCGATGGGATCCTCGAGCGTGAGAATGTGCCGGCGATAATGGCGATTGATCCAGTCCAGCATCGAGGCGATGGTGGTGCTCTTGCCCGATCCGGTTATGCCCGCCAGCAGGACCATCCCCTGGCTGAACTTGCAAAGTTCCTCCAACTGCGGCGGCAGGTGCAGGCTTTCAAAATTGGGAATGTAGTTGTTCACCCGCCGGGCGACCATTCCGATGTGACCCAATTGCTGCAACACGTTGACGCGGAACCGCCATATATTGTTATCGACCTTCAAGGTGTAGGCGAAATCCACGCCGCCGTCTTCCTCGAAAATCCGCTCCCGACGCTCCTGCAGTTTCAGCATCGGTAAAATCAACCGCAGCATTTCTTCTTCGTCTATCGGATCGCGATTAAGCGGCCGAAGCGATCCGTTCACTCGCACATAAGGCGCCAAACCCACCTTCAAATGAAGATCGCTCCCCTCCAACTTCACCAGCGCGCGAAACAACTTGTCGATTTCAAAATCCTGGTGCTTGCCGAGAAATTTTTTCGCGTCAGCTTCGTTTATGCTTGCCATGGGGATTAAGAATTAGTGGGCGGTGGACAATGGTCAGTGGATTTGTTTGTTTATTATAAAAATAGTCCGGCCCATGCACTTGTGCCGGGAGTTGTGAGTTGTTTTTAGTTTTTCATTCTGCATTCTGCGTTCTGCCTTCTGCCTTCATTCTTACGTGTATCCCGCGCCGGGCCATCACTTGTTTTGTCTCGTCGATCGTATATTCTCCGTAATGGAAAATGCTGGCGGCCAAGGCGGCGTCGGCGCCGCCCAGTAGGATGGCGTCGGCCAAATGCTCCGGACATCCGGCGCCCCCGCTGGCCACCACCGGAATAGTAACCGCGTCGGTCACGGCCTTGGTAATTTCCAAATCGTAACCGTCCTTGGTCCCGTCGGCGTCCATCGAGGTGAGCACGATCTCGCCGGCGCCCAGGCGCTCGACCTCCCGGGCCCAGGCCACGGCCTCCAAGCCCGTGGGCACGCGCCCGCCGTTTATGTGCACCTCCCAAAACTCCTTATTATCCTTTATAACACGTTTTGGGTCTATATTCACTACTATACATTGGCTTCCGAATCGCCGGGCGGCCTGGCTGACGAACTGGGGATTGCGGCAGGCGGCCGAATTGATCGAAACCTTGTCGGCCCCGGCTATAAGCAGTGCCCGGATATCCTCGATCGTGCGGATACCGCCCCCCACGGTAAGGGGCATGAAAATCACCTCCGCCGTACGCCGAACCACATCCAGCATGATATCCCGGCCCTCGTGACTGGCCGTAATATCCAAAAAAACCAGCTCGTCGGCCCCTTCCTCCTCGTAGCGCGCAGCCACCTCCACCGGATCACCCGCATCGCGGAGATTCACGAAATTCGTACCCTTAACAACCCGCCCGCAATTCACATCCAGGCAGGGAATGACGCGTTTTGCGAACATCGATTGGTTATCGGTTATCAGTTTACAGTTTTCAGTTTAGCCGCGAGCGGGCACCATCGGGCACCGCGGCGCAGCCGTGGTCGGCATGGTCGGCGAGCGGGTGGGTAAGCGATAACACCGCGACCGGCGGTCGCCTTATGATTGCTATTTTCCCTTAACACATATACCCGGAAGCCACTTTAAATCTTTACTCTAGTTTGCCATAACACCCCGGTCAACTCCCCATAACGGTGGTGTGTTTGATCTATTGTGAAGATTATGATTTAGCATAACATCTTGTCGTCCGGATGACGCCAAAAAGAAGTTGCCGTAATAGACCGGTAGTGGTCAACCTGAGATTTTTTGGGCAAGAATCTGCCGAATGGCGGGCATAAATTCGATGGGAACGACCACCGTGGTTTGACCTTGCGAATCCAAGGCGTCCTCATCTTCGGCCACTTGAGATTCCTCATCCAGCGCTTCGTAATGGGCAATAAAGCGTTGCACTCGGTCGGCGTCCCAGCCCGGCGGAAACTTTTGTTCGCTCATGACCGTCTCCTCCTCTGTCGGCTGCGAAAAGCCTTCAATGGTTTTCCTTTCATTTTATCACAAGGGGATGCTTTTTAAAATCTCAAGTCGAGCAACTCCGGGCACGAGTACCCGGGCTAAACTTTTTTCTATTCGTCTGTCACAACCAAACAGCGACCACTGGTCGCGGCTTTACATATTCTGAACCCTGAACCCTTCACTCCACCACCTGCCGGCAATTCGGCAGCGACGACAAAAACAGCTTGCCGTAAGATTTCGTGCGAATCCGCGGATCGAGAATCACGACCATCCCCGTGTCGCGCTTGCTGCGTATCAGGCGGCCAAAACCTTGCTTTAACTTTAAAATCGCCTCGGGCAGTTGATAATCGCGGAAGGGATTGCCGCCTGCCTGGCGGATGGCCTCCAGGCGGGCCTCCAACAAGGGTTTATCGGGCACGCTGAACGGCAGGCGAGTGATTATCACGTTCACAAGCGCGTCGCCCGGCACGTCCACGCCTTGCCAAAAACTGTCCACGCCAAAGAGCACGCCGCGGGGATTATTCTTGAACCGCTCCAGCATCTGACTCCGCGGCAAGCCATCGGCCTGCGAATACAATGCTAGATTTTGCTCGATCAGCCACGGTGTTAATGCCGCGGCAGTTCGTTTCATCATTTCGTAACTGGTAAAAAGCACGAACGCCCGGCCTTCGCTGCGGGCAACATAGCGGCGAATCATCTCGGTCACTTGCCGCTCATACTCGGTGCTATCGCCGGCCGGATCGGGCATGTTTGAAGGTAAAATCAATTGTGCCTGTTTTTTGTAATCGAACGGGCTGCCCAGGCAAGTCGTTTTACATTGCGTTAGGCCTATCCGCGATTGAAAAAAGTCGAATTTTCCCCCGGCCGACAGCGTGGCGCTGGTCATAATTACCGTGGGAACTTTTTGGAACAGATGCTCGCGCAACAGCGGCCCGACGTCGATCGGCGCGGCCTCGAGTGCGATGCGCTTTCGATACTTGCCCCTTGTGCTTTCCACCCAGTAAACCGAATCGGACATACCGTGCGTGAGCCAATCGTTAATTTCTTCGGCCAGACCGCCAAGCCGAGTCGCGGCAGAGGAAAAATCCTGTTTTTCCTCGGGTTTTTTCAGGTCTTTGCTTTTTTGGTGCAGCAAGCCGGCAAGATTTTCCAAGCCTTCGCTAAGCGGATTTTGGACGATCTTCGGCTCTCGAACCCGGCCGTTGCCCTTTGGATGTTCGGCCATCCAATCGTCGATGGATTGAAAAAAATGATCGGCCCGATGCCGGCATTCCATCACGGCCTGCTGTGCCTCGGCAAAATGTTGGTAAACCAGCAGTCCTTTGTTGGTCCGATCGTAGTACAATTTTCGCAGGATATAATCGACCTGTCCGTTGGTAACGCTCAGGCCCAGGTGATCGCCAGCCACGGCCTCCAGGTTGTGGGCCTCGTCGAAAATCACCACGTCGTAAGGCGGCAATATGCTGGCGTCCCGCATCCGCAGGGCAAGATCGGAGAAAAACAAGGCGTGATTGACCACCAGAATCTGCGCATGCTGCATCCGACGCCGGGCCTGATAATAAAAACACTTGGCATAAGTCGGACATTGCCGGCCCATGCAATTGCCGTGATCGGAGGCCACTTCGTCCCAGACCGAAGCCATGGGGCGGAAATCCAAATCGGCCAGCGATCCGTCGGTGGTTTCTTTCGACCATTTGTTCAACGCCCGGAGTTGTTCGAACTCTTCGTCGTCGTCGAACAGACTCGCCATCCGCTCCAAGGCGTTTTTCAACCGCCTGAGACTGATGTAATTGCTCCGCCCCTTGACCAGCACCGCCGAGAACTCCAGGGGAATAACGCTATTGAGAAACGGCAGGTCCTTGGCCATCAATTGTTCTTGCAAACTAATGGTGTGCGTGGCCACGATAACCCTTGGCGACCGCGATTCCTTTGAAGATAAGCCCAGTTCCTCCGAATTCGTCCCCTCTCCCGACCAACCTTCGGTCGGTGCCCGGAGAGGGTTAGGGTGAGGGCTGTTGGTCTTCGATTCCGGCGTTAAAGATTCATCCTCATCGTTGGTCGGAGTCTTTTGCTGCGAACCCGCCGCCGCCAGAATAGCCGGCACCAGATAAGCAAAGCTTTTTCCCACGCCCGTCCCCGCCTCGACCACCAGATGATGCTTTTCCTGAATCGCCCGATCCACGGCCTCGGCCATGGCAAG
>JBEKGL010000295.1:0-5412 GCA_050012815.1 Thermoguttaceae bacterium | reverse complement strand
CCGTTCCAGAGGGCAGTCCGCGCCCGGCGTCCTGGTCGGGACTCAGTGCCGGATCGCCGATAGGACACGCTTCCGGCGGCGGGCCGATCTCCATCGACCGGATATGCGGTCCGTTCGAAAAGCTCGGCCCCGACACGTTCGACCTGCATTTCGACAAGACCGGCATGGGCGACGGCAAGAGGCCCTTTGAACTTGTGTTTGCGGCAGTACATCCCGGCGATGATGAGTACAAACCCGCCGTACAGCAGGCGCAGATGACCATCCCCGCGCGAAACACCGCCGGCCGGGAACAGCACATCACCTTTCCCAAAATCAAAGATCAGCCGTTGGGTAAGAAGTCGATCAAACTCGGCGCGACTTCCGATTCCGGCGAAAAGGTTTATTATTACGTACTGGCCGGACCCGTCGTATTGAACGGCGATACGTTGAAGTTCACCCCGGTTCCGCCCCACGGACGATTTCCCGTAAAAGTGACCGTAGTCGCCTGGCAGTACGGCCGATCGACCGAACCGAAGTTGAAAACGGCCGATCCAGTGGAGCGAAGCTTTATGCTGACAAAATGAAAGGATAAAAAATGAAAAACATAATTCTTTTTTGCTTGATCGTCTCAGCGTTTGCCGTTATGTCGAATGCACTGGCGGCGGCGACTGTCATTACTAATTTGCGTTGCGAATACCTGGAAAATCCGCTGGGCATGGACGCAGCCCGGCCGCGATTGAGTTGGATTATCGAGTCCGACCAGCGCGCCCAAAAGCAGACGGCCTATCAGGTGCTCGTGGCCGGCGCCGAAGATAAACTCCGCGCCAACGAGGGCGATTTGTGGGACAGCGGCAAGGTTGCCTCGGACGAAACCGCGCAGATTTACTACAACGGCAAGCCGCTTGCATCGCGGCAGCAATGCTTTTGGAAAGTCCGCGTCTGGGACCAGGACGGCAATATGTCGGAAAGCAATATCGCCCGCTGGGAAATGGGCCTGCTAAAAAACGACGACTGGAAAGCCAAGTGGATCGCCCGAACCACCGACGTCGCAGCCAAGCCGGCCCCGCTTTTGCGCCGCGAGTTCAAGCTCGACGGCCGGGTAAAACAAGCCAGGGCATATATTACCGGACTGGGTTACTACGAACTTTATCTGAACGGGAAGCGAGTAGGCGATCACATTCTCGATCCCGGTTACACGCGCTACGACCGCCGCGTGCTTTATGTTTCTTACGACGTGACCGATATGCTTAATTCCGGCCCAAACGCTATCGGCGTCATTCTCGGCAACGGTTGGTATAACGTGCAGAACAAGGCCGCGTGGAACTTCGACCAGGCGCCCTGGCGTGCCGCGCCGAAGTTGCTGTGCCAGATCGAGGCGGAACTCGACAACGGCGAGCGCATCATAATCGCCGGCGATGAATCGTGGAAATCGGCCGACGGCCCCATCGTCTATAACACCATCTATAGCGGCGAAATCTACGACGCCCGGCTGGAACAACCCGGCTGGGACCGGCCCGGGTTCGACGATTCGCAATGGTCGCCCGCCTTGCTGGTGGAGCCGCCCAAGGGAATTTTAGCCGCGCAGATGATGCCTCCGATCCGGGCCGACCGCGAAATCGAGCCGGTTAAAATCAGCGAACCCAGGCCGGGTGTATATGTCTTCGACTTCGGTCAGAACATGGCCGGAAACGCCCGGCTCCGCGTCAGCGGCCCGGCCGGCACAAAGGTCTCCATGAAATACTCCGAACTGCTGGCCCCCGACGGAAATGTGGACCAGAAGAATATCGCCGTCCACGTTCTTAGATTCGGTGCGGACCAGATTTTCCAGACCGACACTTATATTCTGAAAGGCGAAGGCGTGGAGACCTGGCACTCGCGCTTCGCCTACGACGGGTTCCGCTACGTCGAGGCAACCGGTTTTCCGGGCCGGCCGGAGAAAGACGCGCTCACGGCAGTCTTTTTCCATACCGACGTGCCCGTGGCCGGTGTTTTTGAATGCTCCAATCCTATGTTAAACCGCATCTGGTCCAATGCCCGCTGGTCGTATCTCAGCAACCTTGAGGGTATCCCCACCGACTGCCCGCACCGCGAGAAAAACGGCTGGACCGGCGATGCGCACCTGGCTGCTGAACAGGCCATGTTCAACTACTTTCCCGCCGCCTTTTACACGAAATGGATCAACGATCTTGGCGACGAACAACAACCCGACGGCAGGCTCCCCGGCATCGTGCCCAGCAGCGGCTGGGGTTATGCCTGGGGCAACGGCCCGGCCTGGGACAACGCACTGCTGCTGATCCCTTATTATCAATACCTCTATTACGGCGACACGGAAATTCTCCGCGTGCACTATGAAGGAATGAAACGATACGTGGATTATCTCACCGGCCGCGCAAAAGATGGCATCGTGAACATCGGGCTGAACGACTGGTCCCCTTGGAAAACAAAAACCGAGGCGGGAATAACCGACACGGCTTACTATTACGTCGATGCGAGGGTCGTCTCACTCGCCGCCGGATTGCTACACAAGAACGACGACGCCCAAAAATACAACGATCTGGCTGCGAGCATCAAAAAGGCCTTCAACGCCAAGTTCTACCAGCCGGAAACGGGCATATACGACAACGGCGGCCAGACCGCGCTGAGTTGCGCCCTTTGCCAGGGACTCGTCGAGCCGGAGAACAAAGCCCGGGTATTGGCCAACCTCATCGCCGCCGTCGAAAAGCAAGACTGGCACATCGACACCGGCATCCTTGGTGCGAAGTATCTGCTCAACACCCTGCTGGAAAACGGCCGCGCGGACGTGGCATACCGCATCGTGGCCCAAAAGACCAAGCCGGGTTGGGGCTACTGGATCGAACAAGGAGCGACCACCTTGTGGGAAGGCTGGGGCGGCGGCGGTTCGCAAAACCACATCATGTACGGCGACGTTGTGGCCTGGTTCTACAAGGCGCTGGCCGGGATTAACCCCGACCCAGCCGCGCCCGGGTTCAAGCATTTCATCATAAAACCGAACGTCGTGGGCGATCTTACGTCCGCTCGCGGAGAATACAATTCCATTCGCGGCAAGATCGTCAGCGACTGGAAAGTTGCCGATGGGCAATTCAGCCTCAACCTTACAATACCGGCCAACACCACGGCAACGGTTTATCTTCCCATAGCCGACGCCGCCCAGGTGCGCGAACAAGACAAACCGGCAAACAACTCGCCCGGCATCACTTTCCTCCGCACCGAAGACCAACGCACCGTTTGGACCGTCGGTTCCGGCGATTATTGCTTCATCGGCCCGCTTGCAAAATAAAGGTCATTGAATTTCATATATAATTTCCAACATAAACGGAAGGAAATATTCCATGAAACATTCGCGCATCATCGGTGTGCCAGGCATCATCGGGATATTGGGCATCATTTCGGCGACAATCTCGCTGTCCAATGCGGCCGATTCCACGGCGGCGCCCATCTCGGTACAAACGCCTACGGAGCAGCCGCTGAGCCTGTGGTACCGCCATCCGGCCAAGCAGTGGGTCGAAGCTCTGGCAGTGGGCAACGGCCGGCTGGGTGCGATGGTTTTTGGCGGCGTGGAAAACGAACGCATACAGCTTAACGAAGACACGCTTTGGGCCGGCGGTCCTTACGATCCGAACAATCCGGAGGCCCTGGCGGCTTTGCCCGAAGCGCGGCGCCTGATATTCGAAGGCAAGTACGGCGATGCAAACCGGCTAATCGGCGCTAAAATGATGGCCAAGCCGCTGAAACAAATGCCGTATCAGACGGTCGGCGATTTGCTCCTGACGTTCCCGGAACAAAAGTCCGTGGAAAACTACCGCCGCGACTTGAATCTCGATACAGCCGTGGCAAGCGTCTCTTACACGGCCGGTGGAGTAAAATTCACTCGCCGGGTTTTTTCCAGCCCGGTCGATCAGGTAATCGTCGTGCGGCTCACGGCCGATAAGCCCGGGAAAATCACATTCACCGCCGGCATGAAGTCGCCACAAAAAGCCGCGGTCGAGACCGAATCGCCGGATATGCTGGTTCTAAGCGGCGTCAACGGATCGGCGCAAGGCATCCAAGGCGCGCTAAAGTTTCAGGCCCGGGTGCGAGTGTCGGCCTCCGGGGGCCAAACGGCTTTGGAAAAAGATCGGATTATCATGACCGGCGCCGATTCCGCCACGCTCTTGATCGCCGCGGCAACCAGCTACAAGAATTACAAGGACGTAAGCGGAGATCCGGAGGCGTTGACTAAAAACTACATTGCCGCTGCCGACAGAAAATCGTTTGATGCGATGCTCAAAGACCACGTCGCCGAGCATCAGCGGTTGTTTCGCCGGGTTCAGCTCGATCTTGGCAAAACCGATGCGGCAAAACTTCCCACCGATGAACGGATTAAGAATTTCGCCAAGGGGAACGATCCGCAACTGGCCGCGCTGTATTTTCAATTCGGCCGGTACTTGCTGATTTGCAGTTCCAGGCCCGGATCACAGCCGGCCAACTTGCAAGGCATCTGGAACGAGAGCATGGATCCGCCGTGGGGCAGCAAATACACCATCAATATCAACACCGAAATGAATTACTGGCCCGCCGAATCCTGCAACCTGGCTGAATGCGTCGAGCCGCTTGCGGCCATGATAATGGACCTTACCGATACCGGCGCTCGCACGGCCAAGGTCCAATGGGGGGCGCGCGGTTGGGTCGCTCACCACAACACCGATCTGTGACGGGCCTCCGCGCCCATCGACGGGCCCGCTTGGGGCTTCTGGCCCACCGGCGGCGCGTGGCTCTGCGGGCACTTATGGGAACATTATCTATACGGTCAGGACAAGGAGTTTTTGTCGAAAATCTATCCGGTAATGAAAGGCGCGGCCCAATTCTTCCTCGATACCCTGGTCGAAGAACCCACGCACAAATGGCGGTCACTTGTCCTTCTCTATCGCCGGAGAACCAACATCCAAAAGGCGCCAGCGTATGCGCCGGTCCGACCATGGACTCGCAAATCGTGCGCGATTTATTCGGCAACTGCACCCGCGCGTCGGAAATCCTCGGCGTGGACCAGGATTTCCGCAATCAACTGGCCGCCGCCATTGTACGGCTTGCGCCTAATCAAATCGGCAGCGCCGGCCAACTCCAGGAATGGCTGGAAGATTGGGACATGAAAGCCCGCGAGATTAATCACCGCCACGTGTCGCACCTTTACGGATTTTTCCCCAGCGCCCAGATTACGCTCCGCGGCGAGCCGAAACTGGCCGCCGCCGTGCGAAAGTCGCTGGAGATTCGCGGCGACAACGCTACCGGCTGGGGACTGGGCTGGCGGCTGAACCTATGGGCGCGTCTGCAGGATGCCGAGCATGCTTACATAATTTTAACCATGCTGTTGGATCCTTCGCGCACGTTTCCGAACATGTTTGATTCGCATCCCCCGTTCCAGATCGACGGCAATTT
>JBEKGL010000294.1:0-5476 GCA_050012815.1 Thermoguttaceae bacterium | reverse complement strand
GGAGCCTTGCTCCCAAACGCCCTTGATGATCCATCGCGTTAAAGTCCCCTCTCGCTTTGGGAGAGGGCTAGGGTGAGGGCCGTGAGCTTTTTTATCGCCAGCCGGTGTCTCCTGTACGATCCACCGCGGTGTGGGCAATCCCGCGCTGGCAAGCCGATCCTTGGCCAATAATTTATGGGTCGTCAGGAAAAGCGATTCGGCCGAGGAGCCGGTGTAAGGCAGATCCAGCGTATCGAGCACGGCGGGAGGCAGATAAACCAGCGAGTCGTTGCCGTGGAGGGCTTCGACCAGATTAAAAACCCTATCCGGCCGCAATTTCCGCAGTTGCTCCTTCATCGAGTCCAAATCCAGGGTGCAGGTAACCGCGAAAAGTTCGTGGCCCAGGCGTTGTAGCGATTGCGAGACCACGTCGACTTGGACCAAGACGTCCTGGTCTTCGATCGAATCCTGCTGGAAAACGGCGTTATAAAGGACCGCAACTCGCATGTGAATTTATTGTTTGCAATGCTGATTGTACAATCCGCTCGATTAAGGAGATGTAGGGAATTCCCAGTGAAGTGCATAAAATCGGCAGATCGGAGTGCCTGGGATGCATACCGGGCAAGGGATTGGCCTCGATAAAATTCGGCCGGCCTTGGGCGTCGCAGCGAAGATCGATCCGGCCGGCGTCGCGACAGCCCAAAATCCGCCAGACGTCAAGGGCGATCTGTTCGCCGCGGCGGACCTGTTCGTCGTTTTCCGGGCGGACTAATTTATAGTGCACCAAATCCTCGCACTCTTCCTTGTTGCGATATGAATAAACATCGGCTTCGGCATGGGGGTGAAGAATTACTTCAAGCGTGCCTAGGACTTCGGCCCGATCTCCTGTGCCCGCCATGCCCACGGTAAACTCCCGACCCGGTAAAAAGGCCTCCACCAGCACCGGCTGGCGGAATTGTTTTAATAGAACATCGCAGGCCTGCCGCAGTGATTGCCGGTTTTCGATCTTCGAGGCCGCCGAAATGCCCTTGCTGGTGCCCTCGGCGGCCGGTTTGACAAACAACGGCGGCGGCAGATCGACTTTGTCGACGTCCTCGATTCGCTCGACCAGCACAAAATCGGCGGTCGGCACGCCCGCCTGACGGACAATCGTCTTGGTCAAGTGCTTGTGCAACGAGAGGGTCATCGTCAAGGGATCGGAAAAGGTGTAAGGAATCTGGAATAGATCGAGAATTGCCGGTACCTGGGACTCCCGGGCAGCGCCGTGCAATCCCTCGGCAATGTTAAAGACCAGATCCCAGCGGTCGCCCCGGGCCAGCCGGGCGATCAAGTTCTTGGCGTTGCCGATGCGATCGGTTTGATGGCACAAACCCTGCAAGGCCGATTCGATGCTCTCGATCGTATCGGGCCGATCGAATTCGGCGGTCTCCTCTTCGGAATAACCCTCGGCCAAATAGTCCTGTCGAAGATCGTAAGTCAGACCAATTCTCATGACAATGGTTTTATAATTA
Organism: Thermoguttaceae bacterium; assembly: GCA_050012815.1. GTDB lineage: Bacteria > Planctomycetota > Planctomycetia > Pirellulales > Thermoguttaceae > JBEKIK01. Next base: position 3,986 of record JBEKGL010000294.1, on the reverse strand, counting down.
AGCGTTGAGTTTGCGGAAAGCAATCGGCGGGCGCCGTTCATGCCAAAACGGCAAACCCGGAAAAGGACCATTGTACTCAGAGCCAGGATGTAAAAAAGCCCAGGGGTTTTATGATGGGCTGACTAAAAGGATTAAGAAAAGAAGTGGCATTTTAGTCGTTTGCAGCCCCGAAGGGGCAGAAATGGTCCAATCCAGGGAACGTCCTGGGGACAATTCGAGGCATTATAAGCAAATGATATTGTTGACAGAATTACTATAACCCGTTAGTATTATTAAGTTATGGAAAGCGGCTTGATTTTCAATACTCAGAGGTATTCGATACACGACGGGCCGGGCATCCGCACGACGGTGTTTCTGAAGGGCTGCCCGCTGCGATGCGCGTGGTGCCACAATCCCGAAGGCATCTACCCGGAGCGCGAATTGGCGGTCATTGCAAACCGCTGTTTGGGGTGCGGCGAGTGCCGGCAGGTTTGCCCCCAGGTCAAGACGTCGGGCAACGGCTCGGCATCGAACCAGCGTGCAGACTGCATCCGTTGCGGCGAATGCGCAAAGGTTTGTCCGACCGAAGCCAGGCAAATGGTCGGCCGACGGATGAGCGTCCGGGAGGTTCTGGCCGAGGCGCTCTTGGATCGCATTTTTTATGAAGAGTCGGGTGGCGGGGTGACCTTTTCCGGCGGGGAGCCTTTCATGCAGCCGCGTTTTCTTCGGAACCTGCTGGAAGCCTGCCGGATTGGAGGAATTCACACGGCAGTGGACACAACGGGCTACGTGTCAAGGGAAGACCTGCTGTTGGCGGCGCCGCTGGTGGACCTTTTCCTGTATGATCTGAAGGTCATTGACAATGACCGGCACCGGCAGTGGACGGGCGTGTCGAATGGCATTATATTGGATAATCTCCTTGCCCTGGGAGACATTCACCGGAACATCTGGATTCGTATGCCGCTTGTACCCGGTTTTAATGACGACCTCGAGCATCTGGAGGCCGTCGCCCGTTTCGCCGCCTCGGTTCCCAACGTGCGCCAAGTGAACCTATTGCCTTATCATGGTACGGCTGCGCACAAGTGGACGAGCCTGGGCAGGAAGGAACAGTTAAGCGCGCGCCAAATGGCCGGATCTTGTGGAAAAACCGGGACGGGCGCCGCGATTGACTGCTATTTATCACGTAAATTATCGGACAGTTCGGAGCCGGTCCCATTTTTCCCACAAGCACCCAGCACGCAGATGATCGAATGTGCGAAGGAAAGATTCCAGGCCTTCGGACTGAACATTCAAATCGGCGGTTAATGCCATGAACGAAAGAACGGCCAGACTGCGGCGCGCGAGCCTAGACGTCGCGCCCTCGATTTCTCCGGAGCGCGCCTCGCTGATCACCGAGTTTTATCAGGTCAATGAGGGGAAATACTCCGTGCCGGTCATGCGAGCGCGGTCCTTCCTCTACTTGTGCGAACGTAAAACGATATACCTGGGCGAAGATGAGTTGATCGTGGGCGAGCGCGGCCCTGCGCCCAAGGCCGTGCCCACCTATCCGGAACTGACCTGCCACAGCCTCGAAGACCTGCGAATCCTCGATTCGCGGCCGAGGATGAACTATGCCGTTTCCGAGGACTGCATTCAAATATACAAAGAGAAAATTATCCCTTACTGGCGCAACCGCAGCATGCGCGAAAAGGTCTTCGCGGCGATGACCGAGGAATGGCACGCCGCGTACAAGTCGGGCATCTTTACCGAGTTCATGGAGCAGCGCGCCCCGGGACATACCGTTCTGGACGGCAAAATCTACGCCAAGGGGCTGATGGATTTCAAGCGGGAGATCGCCGAGACAATCGCGGCACTGGATTTCCTAAGCGATACTGAGGCACATGCCAAGTTGGAGCAGCTTAGGGCGATGGACATCGCCTGCGACGCGGCGATGCTGTTCGCCGCCCGCCACGCAAAGCGGGCCGCGGAAATGGCCGCCTTCGAGCCCGATCCGGTCCGTAAAGCGGAACTGGAGAAGATCGCCGATGTCTCGACGCACGTGCCGGCATACGCGCCGCGGGACTTTCACGAGGCGTTGCAATACTACTGGTTCTGCCATCTGGCGGTGATTACAGAACTGAACGGCTGGGATGCATTCAATCCCGGCCACCTCGATCAGCACTTATTGCCGTTCTACCGGAAGGGTCTTGCCAACGGCACGCTCACCCACGAGAAGGCACGGGAACTGCTGGAGGCCTTTTTCGTCAAGTTCAATAATCATCCCGCGCCGCCCAAGGTCGGAGTGACGGCCGCCGAAAGCGGCACGTACACCGATTTCGCCAACCTCAACATAGGCGGCCTGCTGGCCGACGGCAGCGACGGATCGAACGAAATCTCCCACCTGCTTTTGGACATCGTTGACGAGATGCACATGCTGCAGCCCAGCAGCAATCTGCAGTTATCGCGGAAAACGCCGGACGCCTTGTTGAAGCACACCCTGCGGGTGATTCGCAAGGGATATGGATTTCCCTCGATTTTCAATACCGACACGGTGGTCGAAGAACAGCTTCGCCAGGGAAAATCGCTGGAAGACGCCCGCGCCGGCGGTTGCAGCGGCTGCGTGGAGACCGTGACCTTCGGCAAGGAGGCTTGCATACTGACGGGCTATTTCAATCTGGTGAAGATTTTGGAGTTGACGCTCCACAATGGAATCGATCCTCGCACCGGCGATCAGTTCGGCCTGCGCAGCGGGGACGCGGACGAGTTAGATTCGTTCGATGCCCTGATGGAGGCATTCCGCCGGCAAGTGCGGCATTTCCTGGATCTAAAGCTCCGCGGCAACCAGATTATCGAGCAGATGTACGCCGCGTGGATGCCGGCCCCGTTCCTGTCGGTTATTACCGACGATTGCATCCGCAAGGGCAAGGACTACAACGCCGGCGGCGCACGATACAACAATAGCTATATACAGTTCGTGGGCATCGGCACTCTGACCGATAGCTTTTCCGCGCTGAAACAGGTGATTTTCGACGACAGATCCATGCCCTTAAGCGAGTTGGTCCGGGCGTTGGACGCGGATTTCGAGGGCCACGAGATCATCCGTCAGCGATTGCTGCACCGCATGCACAAGTACGGCAACGACGACGACTACGCCGATGAGATCATGGTCCGGGCGTTCCAGATGCTTGTCGAGGGGCTGGACGGCCGGCCGAATAGCAAGGGCGGTTGTTACCGCGTGGAAATGCTGCCCACCACCAGCCACGTGTATTTCGGTTCCGTTACCGGGGCCATGCCCGACGGGCGCAAGGCGGGCGTCCCGCTTTCCGAGGGGATATCGCCGGTCCAAGGCGCGGATCGCCGCGGCCCAACGGCGGTGTTGAAGTCGGCCGGCAAAATGGACCACGCCAAAACCGGCGGCACGCTGTTGAACATGAAGTTCACGCCATCGATGGTGAGCAACGAAGAGGGCATCGACAAACTGGCCCGCCTGGTCCGGGCATACTTCAAGATGGACGCACATCATATCCAGTTCAACATCGTGCGCAAGGAAACCCTGCGTGAAGCCCAGGCGGCCCCGGAACAACACCGCGACCTGCTGGTTCGCGTGGCCGGCTACAGCGATTATTTCTGCGACCTGTCCCGCGAACTCCAGGACGAAATCATTACCCGCACCGAACACGGCGTGCTGGAAACAAGCCAACAGGGATAATGAATCGCGGAAATATGTTCAAGCAAATTGGAATTCTGACCAGCGGGGGCGATTGTCCGGGACTTAATGCCGCCATCCGCTCTGGTGGCAAGCCGCATAATCCAATAAGAATGAGAAATAGCGATGAACATGAATGAAATAATGTTTTGTTTGTTGGTTATATTCGTTATTTGGAAAATCGTTAAAACAATAATCAGACATTATCGAAATGAAGAAAACAGGAATTACAAACCCTCTATTAAATTGGTATTAGGTGTCAATTGCTACTCTATGATTATGACATTCATCGCAGTGATTTTAATATTATTACTCTCATATA
>JBEKGL010000293.1:0-5487 GCA_050012815.1 Thermoguttaceae bacterium | reverse complement strand
GCGATTGAAGTTTCGGGCACGGGCATTAACTGGACCTTCGCGCCCTGTATTGCGGTGGCCCGAAATATACGCTGGGGCCGGACTTATGAAAGTTTCGGCGAAACTCCGGAACTGGCCGAATCCTTGGGAGCGGCGGCAGTGCGGGGATTTCAAGGCACAAACCTATCTGATCCCGCTTCGATAGTGGCCTGCGCAAAGCACTACATGGGCGACGGCGGCACTACAAACGGCAAAGACCAGGGCGACACCCAGTGCGATGAAGCCGCGCTGCGGAAAATCCATTTGCCCGGGTACGTTGCCGCTATCAAGGCTGGCGCGGGCACGATTATGGTGTCGTTCAGCAGTTGGAACGGCAAGAAAATGCACGGCAACAAATACCTGCTCACCGACGTGCTGAAAAACGAACTCGGTTTCAAAGGCTTTTTAGTGTCCGATTGGGCCGGAATCGACCAACTATCGCCCGACTTCAAAACCGCCATCGAACAATCCATAAACGCCGGAATGGACATGGCCATGGTTCCAAACGGGCCGGGCGGAAAGAACAATTACATCGAATTCATCGGTCTGCTCAAGGAACTTGTGGCCGAGGGCAAAGTGCCGCAATCGCGCATCGATGACGCCGTGCGGCGAATCCTCCGCGTTAAGCTCATGACCCGGCTGTTCGAGCAACCTTTCACCGATCCATCGCTGACCGCGTCAATCGGCTCGGCCGAGCACCGGCAAGCGGCGCGCGATTGCGTGCGCCAGTCGCTGGTATTATTGAAGAATGAAAACCACGTTCTGCCACTGACGAAAAATCCCAAGCGCCTGATCGTGGCCGGCAAGGCCGCCGACGATCTGGGCATGCAGTGCGGCGGATGGACCATCAGGTGGCAGGGGCAGGCCGGTAAGGTCACCGGCGGCGGAACTACCATCCTTGCCGCTATCCGCAAGGCAGTCGCGCCCGGGACCGAAGTAATCTTTTCGGCCGACGGCGAAAACGCACAAGGGGCCGACGCGGCGATCGTGGTCATCGGCGAATTGCCTTATGCCGAGGGCAACGGCGACCGCAAAGACCTGGGCCTGTCGAAAAAAGATATCGACCTGGTGAAAAAAGTTAAACAATCGGGCGTTCCCGTGATTACCGTTTTGCTCTCCGGGCGGCCGATGATTCTAGGTCCGGTCTTGGACGACAGCGGCGCTTTTATCGCGGCCTGGCTGCCGGGCACCGAAGGCCAAGGCCTGGCCGACGTGCTTTTTGGCGATTATAAACCCACGGGCAAGCTGCCGCACACCTGGCCGAAAAACATGGATCAGGTCCCGCTGAACGTCGGCGATCCCGGCGCGGATGAGGCCCTGTTTCCATACGGATTCGGTCTGAAATATTGAGCCGCATAGGGTGTCACTTGCTCAGGGTCGCTCAATCTTAGCACACTGCGCAAGCAGCAGCCGATATGCTCCACCAGACCCAGACAAACGCTGACAATAAGCAGATGGGAAGCGTCCACCACGTGAGTCGAAACGCTGGCAAACACAAGCCACCACCCAAAACGGCCAGCATAATGGCACTGAACACCCGGTCCGTCAAGTCTTTGGAGCAATGCAAGAAGACGAGCGGCCCTGAAAAGGGACTCTGTTCCCAACTTGTGTTAGGAGTCATGGTCATTGCCACGTGCAACCAGCACCAAAGTAAGAATGCTGCTGATATGATGATGCCACGCCACCAGTGCCATTTCCGTTCTGTCATCGTTCTTGTCAGCTCCCTTTCACCCGCCGATGATCCTGCTCCAATCGTAAGTATCCTCACCGTTATTATACAGGCGGAATTTATCGACAGATATAACGCCGCAATGCGGGCCCATGATCCTTATTATCTGGCCCCCGGCGTGTTCACTGGGGGACTAAATAATTAATTCAACCTTCACTGGCTGCCCACACCTTTTACGTTCATGCGTAGGCCGTAAAGTCCTTTTGAGGCCGTGATAAACAGCGTCTGTCCATCCTTGCCGCCGAAACATACGTTTGCCGTCCACTGCTCGGGCACGTCGATGTGTTCGATTTGTTTGCCGGTTTTATCGAACACGGTGACGCCTTTTCCGGTCACGCCCGGGCCTCTTCCAGTCAGATAGACGTTTCCCTGATTGTCGATGGTCATGCCGTCGGAGCCCAACTGGCAGAAGAGTTTTTTGTTCTTAAGCGTACCGTCGGGCTGGATCTCGTATTGATAGGTTTTATCGGCCCCGATATCGGCGATGTAAAGGGTTTTATCGTCCGGCGTGCCTATTATGCCGTTGGGCTTTTTCAGGTCGTCGGCCACGCGGAGTAGTTTTTTTCCGTCGGGCGGGAGATAGTATGTGGCCTCGGACGTCCGTTCCACGGACCCTTTCGGCCAATACGGTCTGGGATACAGCGGATCGGTGAAATACACGCCTCCATCAGCGCGAATCCACACATCGTTGGGTCCGTTGAGCATTTTGCCCTCATAGTCTTTTACAACCACGGTGATTTTTCCGGCCGGATCGATCCGCCAAAGTTCGTTCTTTTCGTCGGCGCAGGCCCATAGATTGCCCTGGCGGTCGAAGCACAGGCCGTTGGACCACCCGCTCGGCTCCAGGAAGGTCGAGAGTTTGCCGTCCACACTCCACTTGAGGATGCGATTGTTGGGCTGGTCGGTGAATAGCACGTTGCCCTGGGCGTCGGCGGCCGGCCCTTCGGTGAACTTAAAACCATCGGCCAGTTTTTCCAGCTTCGCGCCGGGGGCGATGATTTGCCCGTCGCCGCCAAAGACCGTTGCTCGGGGCATGAAGACTAAAAACAAAACCATCGGAAAAAGAATTGCTTTTCGCATAGTTACTCCTTCATCGGCTAGATACGACGGGAATTGAGCTTTCGGGAAACGATATTACCACAAAACACGGCCTCATTCAATTATTTGCCCGGATTGCCATCGGCGGCCGTCTTCCGTACAATCCAAAAGCATTAGTTTTCTGTAAAGCCGCGACCATTGGTCGCGATTTCCCGCCACCACCCACTATCTACCGCATACCACCTACCATCTACCATTTTCAAGCCATGTCTGACGAACAACTAGACGTAATTGCCGTCGGGGCCCATCCCGACGATCTGGAAATCACCTGCGGAGGCACGATTGCCAAGCTGGTGCGGCAGGGATACCGTGTGGGCATGATCGACCTGACCGACGGCGAACCCACGCCGCTTTCGCCCGGCCCGGAAGTACGCCTGGCCGAGGCCCGGCAAGCGGCCGAGCTTCTGGGTGCGGCACTCCGCGTAACCCTCGACCTGCCCAACCGCCGCTTGTTCGACACATTTGAAGCCCGCGTGGCGTTGGCCAAGGAGTTCCGCAAATATCGGCCGCGTTTGGTCATTGGGCTGGGCGGAAAAACACCCATGGCCTCGCCCGACCATTATCAAGCCTCGCTCATAACCGAGGCCGCGGTGTTTTATTCCAAACTAACCAAGTGGGACGAGTATTTCGACGGCATTCCACCCCATACAATCCCGCGGCACTTGTGCTCGTCGCTGGCTTTTCGCAATTTCGCACCAGATGCCAACGGAATAGTAATCGATATCGGCGACACACTGGAAACCAAGCTAAAGGCCATTGCCTGCTACAAGACCCAATTCCCGCCGGACAAGAGCAATGCCGTGGACCGCTTCCGCGCGTATGCCATCCAACAGGGCATGGCGGCCGGTTTCGAGGCCGGCGAAGTCCTGGCAAATCCAACCGCCTGGGGCACGAAAGATTTGATGGGACTGCTGTTCGGAGCGTAAGAGATGATTAGAGACTAGGGGTGGGCAGTTTACTGCCCACTTTTTTATGAATGGATTTGGATTAGAGATTGGATAATTGGGGGATTTCGTACTCCGTACAAAATAATCCCTTCGCATATTCCATCACCCTGCCGGCAGCGCGATTCCAATGGTTTTGCTATTTGAGCAATGGGCTAGGCCGCGGTTTTGTTGCCGTATGGGTATTTGGATCGAGGATTTCCGCTGTCACCAAGAACATCAGGGCGACTCTCTCGGAAGTTTCTATTGCCTGGACCTGTTTGACATCGGATTTTTTGTCTTTGTCCGTACCGGAAGCATCGGCCGTATTCTCGACGACCCGACGCTCAACTAATCCGCCAAGAACCATTATATAACCGTTTTTTATGTTGCAGGCGGTATCAATCGAAGTGCAACTAATCCCGGGCACTGTGGTTCCAGCGATTTTAGCACTGTGTTTTTCGTCTAACTTGGAAATGCTTCCTCTTATTTCAAGATGGATTGTTTCTTCGTCCACAACGACGGGAACAACGTCAATTTTCGTGCCGTAATCTTTATATTCCACCAATGAATTACCGCTGTTTTGCGGGCTGGGCATGGGAATCTGACCGCCTATATGGATGGATGCCGTGCGTCCGCTTTCGGCCGCTATCGTCGGCGCGGTAATAACTTTTGCTATTTTATCCTTGATTAACTCTTTAAGGACCGAAAAATATCGGTCGTCCGCCTTGAGCATTGCAGAAGTACTGCCGCCTCCAAAAGGCGAAGAATGGCCCAATAAAACCGCTTGTCCCGAAGCATCCAGGACTTTTACCGCCGCACTGGAAGAATCACCGGGAGTAATTTTCGAAATATCAAAGCCCAATTTATCCAGTTTGGTTAAAGAAACCTCGACGGCCGATATTTGCACTAAAACTATAGGCGATTTTTCGCCCGCGGCCATTTGGCGAATTCTTTTGGCATCGTCGTTCAACCCTGCCGCCTCAAGATGTTCCGCCGCTTGCATCAAATGGGCGAATTTATCGCCCGAGTTATTGACCAAAGGCTCCGGCAGAAGGGTGGAAAAAGTATAAGGCGCCGCCTCATATTGCAAAACGCCGGGAATCGACTGTAGGAATTCCTGACCATAGGCAATGTTCGCCGCCAACAGAACCAAAGCCGCAAGATATGACTTCCACATGACATTTCTCCTAAAGTCCAGGTTTTTTACGGGAAAAATCCGGGCGTTTATATCCGTATTTTGAATTCCAGGCAATATCAAACGGAAGTAGTTTTTCGAGATGAGATCGTGGGCAGGTGGCACTGGCGTCGGGTGTCACTGGCGTCTCGCCAGTACTACCCTGCCGCGACCAATGGTCGCGGCTTTACATACTAACTCCTGAGCCAGACAGGAATGTCCGGCCTCCTGAATCCTGAACCCCGAATCCTTTCAGGCCAGCCATCGGGCGGCGTCTTTGGCCCAGTAGGTTAGAATGATACTAGCCCCTGCACGGCGGATGGCGGTTAGACATTCTAGAGCAACTGCTTGTTCATCTATCCAGCCGTTAGCGGCGGCGGCTTTTACCATGCTGAATTCGCCGGATACGTTGTAAGCGGCCAAGGGCACGCCAGGAAAACGAGCTTTGGCTTGAGCGATGATGTCGAGATAGGCCAACGCGGGCTTGACCATTACGATGTCGGCGCCTTCGGCAAGGTCGAGTTCGATTTCACGTAGAGCCT
>JBEKGL010000292.1:0-5488 GCA_050012815.1 Thermoguttaceae bacterium | reverse complement strand
AAAACAAGCGGCTTGAAAAAAAGCCTCGAAAATGGAATTCCCTTGTTCGATTTCCTTGTCGATTGTCTCGATTTTGTCGGTGTACATGGCGTTGTTCGTGCTGGCCAAACTCAGCTTCAATGCGCGGCGTATCTCCATGCCCGATTGCACAGTAACGCTTAACGACCATGCCAGTCGGGCAAGCGCCAGCGTTTCGAGGGCCTTTCCCAACATGGGAATTTTCATCACGGCACGTTGGATGGGACGGACCCAGGCCAAACCCCGGCTAATGGCATGAATCGTCAGCCACACAAGCGCCGCCACTGTGAAAACGAAAGCCAGGTAGATAGTCAAACCTCGGTTTCCGTAAAGACCGAGTCCCAAAGGATCGAAATCACCCTGGTCCTGATTCGCCCCGCGTATGACGCCCATGATCCAAATCAAAAAACCGATGGCCGCCACGGCCGCTATCAGTTCCACCAGGGGCCAGGTGATGACTGCCCAAAATTGCCGACGCAGTTTAAGCCGCTCTTGGCAGTTTTCGGCCAGTTGGTTAAAAATGGCATCGAGCTTGCCGGTTTGTTCGCCTACGTCGACCATTTCGCGGAACAACACGGGAAAGAAGTCGCCGGTGCCGGTCAATGCCTCGCGCAGACTTTCTCCCTCGTTGATCGACCGGCTGATAATCGCCAACCGGCCGCGAAGTGGACCTTTCGCCCTTTGGGTTTCTTTCGCCCAGATAGTTCTGGCGTCGATACCGGCCTCCACCGAAATAGCCAATCGCCGGCAAAGATGGGCAAGATCACGCGTGGAGATGCGAGGGTAAAATAACATAAATGTACAATATAGCAAATATAGGGGGAAAAGCAAGTAGCAAGCCTCTGATGATCCGCAATTGCCCGTAATAATTCTCGCGCCGTGGTTAGCGCAAGAAGATGACTGTAACTACGCGGAGTGAAAGCATCGCGACGCGCGGGCGCAACGACCATGCGTAATGGCCGGTTGGTCGTGATAGCCGGCGCGGATATGGTTAACGGCATGGCGACCGTTCGGTCACGTACAGGGTATCGGATCGGTTTTTCTGTTGTTGCAGACCCATGCCGTAATTATCCAAATCGCCACTAGCCCTAGAACTGGGAATAGGTTTGGCAGAGCCCGAATTTCCAAGCCCAAGCTATTCCACGGGAAGATAAAAATAATTCCGATGCTGATAGGTATAACCTGAAGGCACGCACACAAATAAGATCCCCACGTGGATCGTTCGACTATACTCCTGGAGTTGAGAATGGGTACCTCAATCCACCGATGGATCATGTAGGCAACGGGAGCGCACATGGCGACACCCAAGACGGGCCCCACCCAAACATAACCGATTTTTTTCGCCACTGCAATTGCGATGAAGGCAAAAATCGGATGGATAAGGTAAGCCGCGTAACTTAGTTTGCCTAATTCTTTCATCAGTCGGAACAGTATGTTTCGCGGTTCGCCGGCGGTCCAAATGGCACAGGCCACCAGCGCCATTGTCATCAGACCGGCCTTCGTCGAAAATGTGCCAACCGTGTAACTGATCGTTTCTTTTCCAGCGGCATAAAATAGATATATGCCAAAGATGATCGCCGCTATTGCCAGCGTCGCGTACTTTGAAAATGCAAAACGTGCTTTTGGGAAGAAAATCGCCAAGGCGCAACCCATTAGCAAAGGAAACGGCATTGCCCATAGTGCGATGGTTATTTCTCCGCAAGAGAGCCTGCGCAAGGCCACGGCCCAAACCACGATCATAAAGAAGATAAGCGCTCGACGAGCATTCTTATGGGAAGGCCACAGCGTAAGGATCAACGGCCAAAAGACGTAGAACCGTTCTTCCACGCATAGACTCCAGCAGTGCCCGACCAGGAGGCCGCCGCCGCCGCCGCGCCAAAACTCGGCAGAAAAAGAAAACAAGTAAGACAAAATCTGATGTTCGTTGCGTTCGGGCGGCAAGAACGGGAAAATACTTTTCCAATTCGGCAGCAGGAAACCGACAAGGATCGCCGCAATTATTATGAAATAAAAGAGTGGAAGAATGCGTAAGCATCGTCGCGTATAAAAATTTTTCAGCGACCAATTCGTTTCGGTTTGTTTAAGGATGATTTGAGTGATCAACCAGCCGCTAATCCCGAAAAATATGCCTACTCCCATTCGGGCGACATATCCATAGGGGGCCGTATGTCCAATCATAACAAGCACCCACGAGAGGCCGCGCAGGCAATCCAGCCAGGGATAGTAGGCGCCCACGCTGCTCGACGGAGAATTTTCTTTCATCGTAATATCCACTTTATGACGTGAAAATCCATATACATTCCAGACTCTTTCTCAAACCGCTAAGTTAATAATGGTTTTACATAATTCGCATTGATCCGATGGCAAACATCATCCAAAACGTCGGCGGTTTTGCCGCCAACGTGCCACCCGCTAAGCGGCGACTTTTTCTCTGACAATTCATATCGCCCTTTTTTTCTCTTCCTCCATCGGGTTTCAATCCATTGAGTCACCCGATGAATAGCGTACGTGCCACAGAAAACAATCGCTCCCAAATACGCCAGACTATAACGGATCGCATAGGCTGCTAAGAGTCCGTATGTTATTCCCGAGGCAAGTATGGCGACTGAAATCGCCGTGGTCGTGGCATCCATAATCGCAACCGTTCCATCGCGTTCCCTCCAAACGAAGACTACCCCCGCCAATGTCCACGCTAATGTGACGATGTAAAAAACGGTCAACAACGGCGCCTGATGGTAATCTAACCAGATGGCCAATTTACTCCCATAGGCATTCCGAATAAAGCTGTCTATTACACGTTTCTCTTCAGGCAACACTTGGTAGTATCGAAAACTAAACGTCCAAACAAAGCTTTCCCAAGCATTCCGCAACCACACGTCAGGCGCTTTACACATCAATTTATGCGAAACCTCACCGATGTAGGCCGAAAGATCGGGTCCAAGGTCGTAAGCTCGTCTCTTGATGGGCATTTCCCCGGAGTGAGCTATGAGTTCCGGCCAAGCGCGGCAAACGATGTCCCGAACATATCCATGGTCATGATACTCCGGTTTCCGCATGATACTGCCCAACACCCGGTCTTCGGGATCGACACGGTCGAACATGTTATAAGTGGACAGCGCCGCGGCCATTCCGGTAAGGCTCGTTATCGTGAACCGTCCAATAATAAATGAATTAAATGTCATCCAGGCGAGCAGGAGAGGTGCCGATGACGCAACGGTATACAAAATAGCGGGCCTCAGCCCAGGCGGCAAAGAAAACAAAAACGACAAAACAAAAATTGTTCCGGCGAGTGCCGCAAGAAATATAACGCACTCCGGCCTTACCAACGCGGATACCGAGAATGCAATTCCCGTGAAAATAGCAAGCAGTCTCCATCTACGGCCTTCGGCAATCCGGCGGACCATCAACGTCAATAACCAAAGAGCAAATATCAACGTAAAAGATGCCAAAGCATGTGGCAGGATGATCATCTCAAACTGGCATATTCCGGCTAAAACGGAAAATATCAACCCGCCACATAACGATAAACGTCTACTACACCGTATATTATTCAGAATTCCGTAAATCAAACATGCGGATACGACTCCCAGAATGGACTGGATCAAAGTAGCTATCCTGGCGGCGGTTGGCGTCATTACGACGGCGGCGGGCTTGCCTTGAATTAGACCAAGAAACAACGGATACAGCGGCGTCCTCGCCCCATCCAACGCCTGCCAATAATGATTGGCAAAATTAAACCACGGCACCGTGTATCCGCCACTGTCACCCACCCACCACGGGTAGTATGTAACCTGGTAGATTACTCGAAACATCACGGCGACAATTATAATCGCCAATAGATCATACTGTAGTTGCCTGCGCATGACGTGATGAGCATTCATTCTGCAGAAGAGATCCAGAAGATATGCGGCCTTTTATGTTAAAATCATTACTCCTGTCAATGGCAATATCGCATCAGTGCCTTGGGGTGCAAGCCGAACTTCGTACGTCGTCGGATTGATGTTTAAACAGAAGAGGGAATTCTGCCGGGCGGATGATTGGATTGAGCTAATTTAGATAAAGGAGGTAGCCGGGTATGGCAATGCACAAGCAATAACCAATCTTGACGGAATTGCATGAGAATTGTATTTTAACCCCTCGCAAGCCGGGGGACAAATTGCTTTTCTTAGGGAGACAACACTCCCGTGATTAAAATTAATTCTCTTATTAATCCGTCTTTTTGCCGCAAATATTTCGTTTTGTTCTTCTCAAAACAACATGTTTCCGCGGTATTTGCATTTCTGATTAGTTGCGCTTTATCTCCCGCTATGTACGCAGACGGCGATCTGCAAACCATCCGTGATGATGTCCGCGGCCTATCGCCTGATACAAATTTTCCTGTTTCCAATCCATCGAATCCTTCCACGCAACAAAAACCTCCGACCGGCGAGGAAGAATGTCATCGGCAGGACCATCCAAACGGCCAACCTGCTGTTAGCGATTATGAGAACTATTGTTTTCCATACTTCCTGATCGGCGCGGGTTATGTGGCAATCGCGCCATATAGCGTACCGCGGATATGCCTTAGGGACGATTCTTCGGCAAAAGGTTATTTTTCCCAATATCCGTATCAATCAGTTGCCGGTTACATAATCAAGGAAACCAAGCCCGTACAACCGGTCGTAACCGCCGATCAAATGGCGGGCAAGAAATTCGCCGAAGCGCCGCAATCCGAAGATTTGAGTATTTATCCCCGCACCGAAAAACCGCCGGATGCCGCCGCTCAAGACCAAAACCTTGTGCCCGGGTATATGAATATTCTGCCCATGCCGTTTTCAAAGACTTGGGCATGTCAAATCCAGACGGATTATATCGATAATTTTGACGACTTAACCGGCGTCAGCGGGAAATTGATCTTTGAAACGACCTCGCGATGGGGATGCCAGGCTTCCATTCATGCCTTTTGCGAAGATCTTCACGACAGCAAATACGACCGCCTTACACTCGGCGACTGCAATTTGATCTATCGTTTCGCCCAGCATCCGCGAGGTCAGATGCGGATGGGCATAGGCGCTAATTGGATGACCGATCCGATACAAACCGATTGGGGTTTCAATTTCACTTATGGCGGCGACTTCTTTCCATGTAAACCCTGGGTGATATCCGCCGAGATCGATTGGGGAACCTTGGGTCGAGCAGGCTTGTTTCGATTCCGAACCACGACCGGCCTCATAATCCGCAATTTCGAGACCTATGTCGGTTACGAGTACAGCGATATAGGAACGACTCAGGATAATTTCTTTGTAACCGGCCTTCGCATTTGGTTTTAAACCGATATTTTCTGCGGGCTAGTAGTTCGCCAACTCTTAAACCTGAGTTCGGGATAAGGAATTTCTGTAATCGATTAGTTGGTAAGGGCTTATAAATTATGCCTACATGTTGTAATCAAACTTTGCTGGGAATTTGATGAGTTAAGGACATGCCTGATATC
>JBEKGL010000291.1:0-6350 GCA_050012815.1 Thermoguttaceae bacterium | reverse complement strand
GACCTGACGCGATTCGAAATGGTGCCCCGCCTCGGCGGGCCGGCCGTGGCGTCAGCCTTGTTCCGGAGCATGGAACCCAACGGAATCAACTCCCCGGGCCGGCGATCCGGTTTGATCGAATTTCACGTCGATCCCGCCTATCGTCGCCGGGGTTACGCCGTTTTTTTACTCAGCGAAGTCTTCCGTCAGTTTCTGCGCCAGGGCATTATAACCGTGGAAGTCCAAACCATGGAAAGCAACATCCCCGCCATTAACCTGTATCAAAAGCTGGGCTTCAAGCCAATCGGCGAGGGATGCGTGTTTAGGAAAGGATGAAGGATGAAGGATGAAAACGGAATGATGAATTCTGAATGATGATTGATGAATTAACAAATAAAACCGCTTGCGGTTTCGCAAACACTACCATTAACAGTGGGCAATAAATTGCCCACCCCTTTCATTCCACTCTCCACTCGCCATTCTCCACTTTTCATGCCGCCTGACGTTTTTTCTGTTTTGGTTCCCGGGTGTCTTTCCAACGCCGGTGCAGCCACCAGTATTGGTTCGGGGTGCGGCGAATAAGTTCTTCCAGGCGCGTGGTATACCATTGGGTCAATTCGCGGACCGCGCCCAAGTTGCCGTCGATTGTCTGCGGATCGGTCATGGCGTAATTGTGAAGATGGAAACGCATAGGGTCCTGCTTGCGCGTTACTGCACATACGGCTATTACGGCGTTATATTCCAGGGCCAACAGGGCGATAGCCTTGTAGGCCGAGGCGGGCCGGCCGAAAAATTCCACCCAGCATCCCTTTGGACCGGCATATTGATCGGCCAAAAACGTCATCACGCCGTTGTTGGAAAGCACCTTTTCGATCTTTTCGGCGCCGCCGTTTTTAGGAATGATGCGCTGACCCGTTCCGCCGCGGAATTGGTTTACAAAACGATCGAGATAAATATTATCGAGCGTGCGCGCAACCGTATAACTGGGAAAACCGAGAATGCCCAGCACGTATCCGCCCACCTCGAAATTTCCCAGATGGCCGGTGACGATCAACAGCGGCCGATCCTCGAGCAACAAGCGGACTAGTTGATCATCGTTTGTAAGCTGCACGTAATCGCGCCAATTGGTTTCGTGGATTTTTCGCGGCGTGTGGGCGACTTCCAAAACCAACAGGAAAAGATGTTCCCACATTTCCACCCTGAGCCGGTTTCGGGCACGTGCCGAAAGTTCCGGAAAGGCGTGAAGAAGGTTTTCCTCGATCACGCCGGAGCGGATCTTCAATACGTCGCAAAACAGCCATGCCACCCATCGGGCAATAGTCTGGCCGGTTTCAATCCGCACCGTCTGAGCGATGCATATCAAAATTCGAACCACCAGATACACGAGATAATCGACAAGCTGCTTGCGGTTCATTCCCGATTCCTTCCTTGGAATGTCATGTTTGCCCGTCGTGTATTCATGGCGGACTAATTTACTGAAACACATTTTCCCAGGAATTTCCGTCCGGGGAAAGACCGATTTTTTGCCTGGATTAGGTTACAAATCGGTTTTTCTGGCTTGTAAGGGGGGATCGACCGACAACGGCAGAGGGACCGCCCGGCCGGTTTCGGCCGATTTATAAATGGCCAGAATAATTTCCACCGACCGGCGTCCTTCGTGCCCGTCGATTAGCGGTTTTGCACCTTTATTTATGGCATTGACCACGTCCTGAAACTGCCGGGCATGGCCGTGGTGGCCGATGGCCGCCGGGTCGGCCGCACCGCCGCCGCTGCTTTTGTGATTTTCCATTTTGTGCAGAATTGCCCGGTCGGCCTTGATTTTTTTGGCAAAATCCCACTTTATCAGGTCTTCTTCTTCCAAAACGGCCGAACCCGTGGACCCGTGGATTTCGATCCGCTTGAGATATCCCGGATAGACCGCCGTGCTGGCCTCGATAACGCCCAGGGCGCCGTTGGCGAATCGGATAGCGGCCACGGCAGTGTCTTCCACGGCAATCCGCCGATGTGCGAGCAAAGCGATTTGGGCACGGACTTCGACCACCGGCCCCATCAGCCAGGCAAGCAAATCGACGCTGTGAATGGCCTGGTTCATCAGAGCGCCGCCTCCGTCGAGCCGCCAGGTGCCGCGCCAGGCGCCACTGTCGTAATAAGCCTGCGTGCGATACCACTTTACAATGGCGTCGCCGAGCGTGAGCCGGCCGAACCGACCCTTATCCACGGCGCGTTTTAGTTCCCGGCTGGCGTCGTGAAATCGGGATGGAAAAACAGTGGAAAGCACGACGCCGGCCTTTTCGCACTCGCCGATGATTTTGTCGCAGCGGCGGAGCGTGATTTCCAGGGGTTTTTCCACGATGACATGCTTGCCCGCCCGCGCCGCGGCCACGGCCCCTTCCAAATGCGCTCCGCTGGGCGTGCCGATGGTCACCACGTCGATTGCCGGATCGGCCAGCATGTCCTTAAGGCTGCGATATGCCTTGCAAGCGAAGGCGGCCGCAAATTTATCGGCCGCCGCGGGCAGGGCGTCGAATCCGCCCACCAGTTTCGCCCCGCCAACCTCGGCAATCGCCCGGGCGTGAAAATTTGAAATCATCCCGCATCCTATGATGCCAAAACCTAATGCCATAATAATTTCTCTATCAGTTATCAGTAATCAGTTGAAAGTCTCAGTGCGTTTAATCCGCGAAACCGCAAGCGATTTTATTCATCCTTCATCATTCATCCTTCGGCCTTCATCCTTCCGTTTACCCCGCAGGCCACGACAAAACCATTGCCAGGCTGGCGGCGTTCAAGGCCATGTGGACCGCGATCGACGGCACAGCACGGTGCGTGCGATTATACAGCAATCCCAGGGCAATCGCAAAAAAGAAGATGGGTATGGGATCCGGTGCAAACTCTTTGGGCAATATATACGATAGGGCGATCATGCTTCCATATATTGGAGCCGCAATTGCCGCGAAAGTGATCAGCCCCAATCTCACGTCGGAGAGAATTTTTTCCGGCGCCCAGCCGAAATTGGCCGCCGTTGCCCCTACCCGCCAACGCAAGAAAACAACGGCAAAGATTATCGACATTATTTTTACCATGCTATCACATGCCAACAACAAGGTGAAAATATCCACATTCACTTCCGGGGCCTCTTTGCGGAAATGTTGCCCCGCGAAAATAAGGGAGGAAATAAAGATAGGCATCGCCGCAGGGGGCAACCATCCCCTTATCATAGGCAACCGGCGCCGCCAGGTGCGATCGACTTTTTCCAGCCATCCTTGCAACAAAACGCGATAAAAAAACTCCTCGGCTACGGGTGCCACTATAACCAGGGCCGTACTGCATAAAAACAATGTCGCCCAATTCTTCACCGCCAGCAACTGAATGATCGGATGGGCGGTGCTGTTCCGCCCGGGCAATGCGGCGTCGGAAATTTCGTTTATTGCCGAAGGAAAAAAGTATCTCGCCAAATAAATGGCGGCAACTACTGCGAAGATATAGAAAAACACCACCGCCAGCAAATCCCAAAACTGCCAGGGGACGCGCCGCCTGGGCTGATACGGCAGAACGGGCGAGCCCGAGACCATTCGCTCAATAATCGCCGCCCACACCACTACGCAAACCCCAATGGCGAAAAATCCAATCCCTAACCCCCAATCCCCAATCCCCATATTAACTTCCCAGCACTCTTATCGCCGCGCGAATATATACCACGCCGGAATAAACCGTGGAAATCATCGCCGACCAAACCGAAATTACTAATAACAAGCAGCACCACTTGGGGGCATCTTCCTGTCGGTTGGCGTATGACAAATAAAACAAGCAAACACTGGCGGCAAGGCATTGCAGCACCATCTTGATCTTGCCCGACCACTTAGCGGAAAAATCGCCGCCCTTCTCTTCGATAAAACTCCTTAGCGCGGTTACCAATAATTCCCGGCCTACGATTACCACCACCATCCATGCCCGCAACCCTACCACCACAATCCATGCATTTAACCTAAAAGACATTTCGTTCATTTTCGGATCGGCCGCCAGTAAAATGAACGTCCCGCAAATGATTACCTTGTCGGCAAAAGGATCAAGAATGCGGCCAAGCGTGGTGACCTGGCCGTACTTGCGGGCGTAATAGCCGTCGATCCAGTCGGTGCCCGCCCCGATTAGAAACAACACCAAACTCCAGAGGTAATAGTCATAGGCCATCAGAAAAAAAAGCACCACCGACAAAACCAGACGAAGGGATGTCAATTGGTTGGGCAAATTGAATACCTTTGCCCTAACGCCGTTAACCTGTTTTGTGTCGTTGGTCATATTAGTATTTTAGCGATCATTCGGCCTTACATGCTACTGCTATAAGATCATACCCTTTGTAAGCAACAATTTCAGCGGGTAGGATTTGGCCTGGTTTCAAATTTGCGCCTGTTACGTATACCACCCCATCTATCTCGGGGGCATCGGCATAACTACGCCCAATATAAGCGTTCGACTGCTTGGGTATATAACTATCGATAATAACCTCCATTTGCCGGCCGATTTGTGCCTTATTCCAGGAAAAAGCGACCTCTTGTTGTGCCGCTAGAATCCGGTCGCGTCGGGCGTTTTTCACGTCTTCCGGCAATTTGCCATCTAGTTCCACTGATGCCGTTCCAGGCTCTTCGCAGTATGCAAACGCCCCGAGACGTTCAAACCGCTGCTTTTCGACGAAATCGAGCAATTCCTGAAACTGCCCTTCAGTTTCACCTGGAAATCCGGCAATCAGAGTCGTACGCAGCACCAATGAATCGATTCTTTCCCGCAGCCGGTGGATCAATTCTTCGCTTTCCGACCGGGTAACGCGGCGTTTCATCCGGCTGAGTATTTCGTCGTTTATGTGCTGTAGCGGAAGGTCTAAATACGGCAAAATTTTATCGGCCGATGCAATGGTCTCGATTAGCCCATCGGTGATGTGCATCGGATAAAGGTACATTAACCGAATCCACTCCAAACCCTCTATTTTATCCAATTTCTGGAGTAATTCAGCCAATTTCGGTTCGCCATACAAGTCGATGCCATAAAAACTGGTATCCTGCGCTATCAAAATCAGTTCCTTGACACCATCGGCGGCCAGTTCTTCGGCCTCGACCGCGATTTGCTCGACCGGCTTGCTTGCATAAGGTCCTCGCATTCGCGGGATGGAACAAAAACTGCACAGTCGATTGCAGCCTTCGGCGATTTTTAAAAAGGCCAAATGCCTGGGCGTGATCCGCAAACGATGGGTATCTTCAGGCGGACGGCTGGGTGCGGGCCGGAAAATCGTGCGCTGTTCGCTCAGGCCGTCGTACATCCGGCCCACGGCGGCGACTATGTCCTCGCGTCCGAACACCCCGACGAGTTGGTCGATTTGCGGATATTTTTGTATCAGCCGATCTTTGTCCCTTTCGTCCCTTTCGGCCAGGCAACCGGTTACTATCACCCCGCGAATTCGGCCCTTTGCTTTCAGTTCCAGCATTTCCTCGATGGCCCGATGCGATTCTTCCCGGGCGTCGGCAATGAACCCGCAGGTGTTTATTACAACGAAATCGGCGCTCGTGGGCTGCTTTACCAATCGATAACCGTCCAAGCGCAGCAGGCCCGCCATGCGCTCGGTATCGATCAGATTCTTCGGACATCCAAGACTGATAAGGGCGTAACTGCCTTTGGAGGGATTTTTCATCATGATAACGATCATATTACTCCATCCGGCAAAAAATGAAAGTGGCGTATATTTCGGGTTGTAAAAACAGATAAATATGATATAGTGTACTTATATACACTTATGGTTTAAACGAATGAAAGCGGGAGATGGAGGAAACCGCTTGCGATTTCGCGGCGACCACCCTCCACTATTAGCGCTCCCCGACCATGCTCTGCATGGTGCCCGGTCGCGGCTAAACTTCAAACGGCATAAACTGTAAACTGAAAACTGATAACCGAAAATTCTTTTGGGGCAAAACATGTTAGCCGATTTAACTCTTGAAGAATTATCAGCCGGCTTGGACTCCGTGGTCGAGGAAATTCTTGCCCAATGCGGCTGGGAACAACCGCCCGTGGACGCCTTTAAGATTGCTGAGGCAATGGGAATAACCATAGCCCTGGACGATTGCCAGGAGGGCCGGGCAAGGTACGTGCGACTCAGCGATCGAAACGCCCCAAAGCCCAAAGCCACGATCTTGCTGCGGTCCGATCCGCGCTTTGAACGCCTGCAGTGGGCGGTTGCCCATGAAATCGGCGAACACGCGGCGTATCGCGCGTTCAAGCACCTGGGCGTTGATCCGCGCGAATCGTCGCCTCGCGCCCGGGAGCAAATCGCCAATCAACTGGCGGGCCGATTGCTCATTCCTTCCCTTTGGTTCAGTCCGGACGCCGCC
>JBEKGL010000290.1:0-5502 GCA_050012815.1 Thermoguttaceae bacterium | reverse complement strand
GCCCCGGGCATGGCTGAAACCCGCGCTTAAAGCGGCCGCCTTGCCAAAGTTGCGGCGGAATCGCAACCCGCGCACCCGGGCGTCGCCGGCCGCCAATCGTCGGATAATTGACCACGATTGATCGGTCGAGCCGTCATCGACAAAGATAATGTCCAAGTCATAGCCCTGCGCATCGGCCACCTCGAGCAACTCCCGGTGCAAAGTTTCCAGGCTCTCGGCTTCGTTGTAAACTGGGATGACAATGGAAAACATTTTTTTAAGGATGATTGATGAGTGATGAAGGACGAACTGTAAACCGTGAACTGCGAACTGTAAACTGTTAACCGTTCACTCTCCACAAATATAGGATACCAGAAATAATCAATTCCGACACCAGCCAGATCAGTCTAAGTAGTCCGCCGGCGACCGCGGCCAATGCATCGTTGATACCGCCGGGGGCAAACAGTTTTACCAGCAATGCGACCAAAACCAGGTCGCGCACTCCCAAACCAGCGGGAATAAACGATAGGAATCCGGCCACCATCGACAGGGAAACGGCGGCGATATACTCCGGGCCGTACTCGATAAGGCCGATATCCGTTACGCCCATCGCTCGAAACGCGGCCCACAGGCTGGCGGCCATTAATGCCCACACCAGAATCATGCACATCCAACCCGCCAGAAGGGTGCTCCAGCCCAGACGCGATAAAGCGGCGGCAGCGGCCGGATCGGATTTTCCTATTCCCGCAAGACGGGCAAGACGTCGAAACACCGGCGGCAAAATGGGCAACCCGGAAATAATCATCAATCCGATTGAACCCCAGAACAATAAGTGTTCCCCACGCAGACGCACGGCCAAAATTCCCGCTGCCATGAATGCGCCGACCGCCATCATTGTAAGAGTCTCGAAAAACACACTTGCGGCCGCCACGGCTGTATCGACGCGCCGGCCGCGGACCAGCCCGGCTCGCAGAATTACCACCATCGCCTTGCCCGGTACGTATTTTCCCAGATGGCCGATGTAATAGGCCCTAAGCGTATTGGCCCATCGCACGTCTTGCCCCAGCACTTTTAGCAAGTAGTGCCAATATGCCGCCGCGGGCAGCAGGCCGACAAGATATATTGCCCCGGCCGAGATGAGCCAAAACGGCCGCCAGTGCCAGGTTTGCTCGCCGATCTGCCGCCATGCCTTAACGAGCGTGTCGCGGACAAACCACGCCACCAAGGCAATGATGAGCAGTTTTATCGCGACAATCAGCCATTTTTTTGAAAAGGACGATTGTAAGTTCACCCGTATGCTCCGTGCTTCTGAAGTATACTTTATTGTGATTGCATTACGCCGCCTCCGCAAGACAGTTTACATTCCATTGTGCGGGCAGATTATAATATCCCCCGAGAGTTTATCGAATAAGATGTTAGGTAAGAGAATTACTTTTATAGCCTTGCCGGACTGTTAACAGAAAAGTAGTATTATTATCATGATGGCGAAACAATTTTACGATTGGCAAACCTCCGGCGGAACCGACGATGTCATGCGCCTGGTGGATTGTCTCGAAAGGGCGGATATTGCCTGGTGTGCCATCGGCGGCGTGGCAGTGAACCATTGGGCGCAAGAACCCATGGTAACCCAAGACGTTGATTTTTGCGTTGCCGCCGATGCCATCGATCGCACAGTATCGGTTCTCGAGGACGCGGGATTCCAATCCGAGAGATTTCAATGGTCGATTAACTTCAAGGGGCGTTCAAAGGTTCTCATTCAACTCAGCACGGAGGATTTCTATCGGGAATTCCCCTCCCGGGCGTTTCCGGCCGACGTTCATGGCATTCTCATGCGTGTAGCCTCATTGGAAGACACTCTTAGCGGAAAAATGAAGGCGTATGGCGAGCCGGAGCGAAGGCAAAGCAAGCGGATCAAAGACCTTGCCGATATCGCCCGGCTTGTGGAAGCGCATCCCAGACTTTGGGACTTTTTAACGGACGATCTGAAAAGGCAAATTCAGAAGCCGGGAGAATAAATGGATTGAATTGGAATTATTTGCGCGTTTGCTCTGCTTCCAATTGTTCCCGTCCACATTTTTTAATATCCTCAAAGAATAGCCGCAATTCCTCCTCATTCTTGAGTTCAATGCCCTCGCCGCGGTCGAGTTCATCCAACGCCGGCTGAATTTCCCGCCGAAGCTCTTCGATTTTCTGTTGACGCTGCTGTAAAAGAAGAAGCGCCTGGCTCACAACGTCGGCTTCGCTTTTATAGTCGCCAGTGTTGATAACATCGTGAACAAACTGCTGTAGATTGGGAGGAATCTCGACGGTCATGACATGGTTCCTCTACTGATGAGTATACCACCGGCGGATAAACACGTTCAAGAGCCGCTCCGATCGGTTCCCGAGTGTGCCAACGTAACGCCGGGCGCTAGAGTTGGCTTCTCAAGAATGGTATGAGTTATTGTTTCCACTTCAAAATCGCGCCCGTGTCGGCGCTGGTGGCCATCGAGGCGTATTTGCCCAGGCAGCCTTTGGTGTATCGAGGTGGGTGTGGTTTCCAATTCTTAGCCCGTTTGGCCAATTCGGCCTCGCTTAGACGCACGTTTAAGGTGTGATTGGGGATGTCGATCTCGATGATGTCGCCCGACTGAAGCAGGCCTATTGGTCCGCCGGCAGCGGCCTCTGGACTGACGTGTCCGATGCAGGCTCCGGCCGTGCCGCCGGAAAAACGCCCGTCGGTTATAAGCGCGACTTTATCGTCAAAACCCATGCCTTTGATGGCCGTGGTGGGGGCCAGCATCTCTTGCATACCGGGTCCGCCGCGAGGGCCTTCATAGCGGATAACGACCACGTCGCCTGGCTTGACTTTGCCGTTGACGATTCCTTCGTAAGCCTCGGTCTCGGCCTCGAAAATAACGGCCGGGCCGGTAAATTTGAGCATGTCGGGTTTAACTCCGGCCGCCTTCACAACCGCGCCTTTTGGCGCAAGGTTGCCGTAAAGAATTATCAGCCCGCCCTCGCGGCTGTAGGCGTTTTCAACTTCGCGGATGCAATCGTAGGGGTCAAAGCCTAAATCGTCTTTGGAAAGATCGCGTATGGATCGGGCGGTTCGCTTGACGCTCATACCTTCGCTGGTCCGCCGGCCGCCAGCACGTACCGCAGACAGTTCCAGTGTTTCCTCGCGGACAGAGTCGGCGCGGATGTCGAAGTCGGCGATGTTTTCGCCCAGTGTTTTACCAGTCACGGTGGGCCGATCTAATTTGAGCAAACCGGGACATCCGCGGTTGATGCTGCCCAAAATGGTATGGATTCCGCCGGAGTTGTGGCAGTCTTCCAAGTGATAATTGCTGCTGGGGGCGACTTTGCAGATATTCGGCGTGCGGCGGCTGAGTTGGTTTATCCGTTCGATGTCGTATTCCACACCGGCTTCGCGGGCGATGGCCAAGACGTGGAGCACGGTATTGGTGCTTCCGCCCATGGCCATATCCAGGATCATGGCGTTGTCGAACGACTCGGTGGTGCATATCTCCCGTGGCAGCAGGCCGTGTCCTTCGCATTTTTTGTCGAATTCCAAGACCATTTCCACGATCCGCCGGGCGGCATGTTGGTAGAGTTTTTTACGTTCCTCGCTGGTTGCCAAAAGCGTGCCGTTCATGGGCAGGGCCATGCCCAGGGCCTCGCACAAGCAGTTCATGCTGTTGGCCGTGAACATTCCCGAACAAGAGCCGCAGGTGGGACAACTGACTCTTTCGAGTTCGAGCAATTCTTGGGCGGAGAGTTTGCCGTCCTTTTTGGCCGCGGCAGCGATGAAGACGTCGATCAGATCGACCTTTTTTCCGTCGGATGTTTTGCCGGCTTCCATTGGGCCGCCGCTTACAAAAATGGCGGGAATGTTCGTGCGCATCACGCCCATCAACATGCCGGGAATGATTTTATCGCAATTGGGGATGCAGATCACGCCGTCAAAACAATGGGCCGAAAGCATCGTCTCGACCGAATCGGCGATCAGTTCGCGGCTGGGCAGCGAAAACTTCATCCCTTCGTGGCCCATGGCGATGCCGTCGTCCACGCCGATGGTGTTGAATATAAACGGCACGCCGCCCGCTTCGCGCACGCATTGTTTTATATACTCGCCGACTTTATCCAGATGCACGTGTCCGGGAATGATGTCCACGTGGCTGTTGCAAACGGCGATAAACGGCTTGCGAAAATCCTCATCTTTTACGCCGGTGGCGCGGAGCAGGCTGCGATGCGGGGCGCGGGAATCGCCCAGCTTGATTGCGTCAGATCGCATGGTCTAGCGTCCTTTCGAGTGTTTTTTGCGTTGAAATTGGACTTTTATAAAAAGGAAAGATAAACTTAACATGCCGATTTATCTGGAATATCTTTTATTGTAGATATTATTTCTCGATAAGTGTAGTAGTCCCCCTGATTCCCGCCCATAACAGGCAGTTTTTACATGAGGTAACCGATGAGCACGCGACACGATGTCCAGCCCAGTCATTCGCAAAAATCCCAGGAACAACTGTTTTCCATCCTCGGCGTAAGAATTCTCAACGTGACGAAACAACGGGCCGTTGAGTTATTGGAAAATCTCATCCGCAATCGCGACGATCGGGCCAGAAGCGTATTCTTCGTCAACGCCCATACGTTGAATCTTGCCGCGAGCGATCCGCATTATCGAGCGATTCTAAACTCGGGCGATCTCGTATTCGGCGATGGAACCGGCGTGCGCTGGGCGGCCAAAATGCAGGGGATCCGCATTTTAGACAACCTTCAAGGCACCGATTTCACGCCTTTGTTCCTGCAATCGACCGCCAATCGAGGATATTCCTATTTTATGCTGGGCGGCAATGAGCAAACAATCGCCGCGGCAGCCGAGTACGCTCGGAATACGTTTTCCGGCTGGACTCTTTCCGGATTTCATCACGGATACCTAAAGACAATGGATATGTCATTGTCAGTGATCGAAAAAATAAATGCGGCCAGACCCGACGTGCTGTTGATAGGCATGGGCAACCCGCTCCAGGAACGGTGGATTTGCCAATTTCAATCACGGCTTAAAGTGCCTGTATGCATGGGCATTGGCGGCCTGTTCGATTTTTGGGCCGGCAATGTCAGCCGCGCACCGCAATGGCTCCGCAGCCTCGGGCATGAGTGGATCTGGCGGCTTTATCAGCAGCCACGCGACAAAATGCAACGATATCTAGTTGGCAATCCGGCATTCCTGGCTCGTATCGTTCGCGAACGTCTATCCAAGTGTAAAACCTGCAAGTTTGAATGATGGGCCATTTTATGCTAAACAGGAATAGGTGTCTTTAGTTTTTGTTTAGACGGCCTACCCTTCATAGCCTACTCGGACTATTATAAGGAGATTGAATACGTAAAAATCCAGGACAGGGTGAACTTTTATTGCCCTGGATCGGTCAATATAACTAGTTAGTAAATAAGAAGTTAGGAGAGGTGGCTGAGTGGTCGAAAGCGTCGGTTTGCTAAACCGATGACCGGGAAACTGGTCCGCAGGTTCGAATCCTGTCCTCT
>JBEKGL010000289.1:0-5516 GCA_050012815.1 Thermoguttaceae bacterium | reverse complement strand
TCGAGCAGTTCGGTCTGATAGTCGTGGTCCTTGGCCCAACTGAGATACATGCGCAGCATCATTTCGGCCCAATCGTTGGCGTCGGTTCCGCCGTCGCGGGCATTGATCGTAAGCAAGGCGGAGTTGGCGTCGAACGGACCGTCCAACAGGGCCTTGGTTTCCAAGGTTTCCAGTGCCTTTTCCACGCGGTCGAGTTCGCCGGGGACTTCGGCCGCCAGGCTGTCGTCCTCCCGGGCCATTTCCACGAGCGCGGCAAGATCGCCGGCCGCCTTGATCAATTCTTCCGCGGGTTTCAACACGGCATTGAGGGCTTTGAGTTGGGCAACGGTCTCTTGGGCCTTTTCCTGATTGTTCCAAAAGTCGGGCGCGGAGAGCCGTTCTTCGATGGCCCGGACTTTCGATTGCTTGCCGTCGAAGTCAAAGAGAGTCCCGCAGTTGCAGAATTCGCTTGTGGATGTTTTCGGCCCGATCGATCAGTTCGCGTTCCATAAAATACTTATCCATTTGCTTGCAATTAGATCAATAATCCCTTTTAATGCTACTTGATAGCGGCCGAAAAGACAACCCCGGAACAGGCCCACGGCAAGCGTGGGCATGGCACCCAATCGCACCGGGCACAAGTGCCCGGGCTAAACATTTTTCTATTCCCCAATCCCTATTCCCCAATCCCTATTCCCTATTTATGTCCCGAGTAGTTTTAGCCATGTCCGGCGGGGTGGATAGCAGCGTGGCCGCGTGGTTGCTCAGGGAAGAGGGGCATGAAGTGATCGGCGTATTCATGCGGCACGGACAGGAGGCGGAAATCGCCTGCCCGACACAGCCTGCCGCGCGGCGAAAACAGGGCTGTTGCAGCGCGGCCGACGCGGCCGACGCCCGGCGGGTGGCCGATATGCTGGGATTACCGTTTTATGTGCTGAATTTCCAGCGGGAATTCGACCGGATTGTCGATTATTTCGTGGCGGAATACACTGCCGGCCGAACGCCGAATCCTTGTATCGCCTGCAACACCCGGCTGAAGTTCGGCAAACTATTCGAGTATGCCGACAGTGTCGGGGCGGAGTACGTTGCCACTGGCCATTACGCCCGGCTGGAAAAGTCGGCGGACGGGGAAATCGCCCTTTGCCGGGGCCGGGACGATTCGAAAGATCAGTCATACGTGCTGTTTGACATTCGACGCGGGCTTTTGGGGCGGTTGATGTTTCCGCTGGGCGAACATCAAAAAGAGGAAATCCGCCGGATTGCCTCGGCCTTGGGTTTGCGCGTGGCGGCAAAACGCGACAGCCAGGAAATCTGTTTCATTCCGGACCAAGACCATGCCACCTTTATCCGCCGGCGCAAGGACTACGTCGATACATCGGGCGAGATTGTCACCACGGACGGAAAAGTGGTGGGAAGGCACGGCGGTTTGGAACAATTTACAGTCGGCCAGCGAAAGGGTCTGCATCTGGCCTTCGGACAACCGCGGTATGTGATACGGATCGAAGCGGATACGCGGCGGATCGTGATCGGCACTCGAGAGGAGTTGGCACGGAGCGAACTTTCCGCCGCCAAGGTCAATTGGCTGGTGAAAGAGGAGATTTTGGCTCATCCGTTGCGGTGCCAGGTAAAGATTCGCTATCGCAGCCGATCGTTTCCGGCCACGGTTGAGGCGAGCGGAACGGATCGATTCCGGGTTCAGTTCCAGGAACCCTGTTACGGCATTGCCCCGGGCCAGGCCGCGGTTTGTTACCAGGACGATAGGGTTCTTGGCGGTGGGTGGATAGAGTAATTGAGCTGATTTAATACATAATCTATGTGCAAATACGTTTTTTTGGCCCATTATACCCCCCGATTGGCTTACCAGAGTCGCCGAACCATTTTAATTACTTTTACTGGTACTGCTTGACAAATCGCTAAAACTTATTAAGTTGGAGTTAGGCAGGAAGACATTGCATTAAGCGGTAGTCAAATAGTCGGAATGGATTGATACTTGTCGGGCTATTTGACGGAGTATGTGAATTGAGCGTAGCGTTACAATTTTTTTTCACCACTTACTCATATAGTACGGAGGCAGCGAGCAGCGGGTTCGTCACGAGGTTTCGGGCACTTAGGTAAATTCGACGGTGGATAAGGATAAGCCGCTGTTGTCGCTATTCTAAGTGAATTGTGCTTTCGCACTGATAAAGTGATCGGCGGCAGAACGCCTCGCCCAATCGCTTGTGTACGAACTAGCCGAACGCTAAGGCCTAATGGGAGCAATCCCTAGCGGTCGGGAGAGTATGCGCCATGGGAGTGACAACTAGACCGGAACTCGGCGTTCCCAACATTGTCGGTGCATCTCAGATTATTTGTGATGTCGTCGGCCTTATCGACAAAGTCGCGGTGAGCGATTGTTGCGTTCTTATCGAAGGCGAGAGCGGCACGGGCAAGGAACTGATCGCCCGGCGTCTTTGCGCCAAAAGCCCGCGAAAAGACAAGCCTTTTATCCCAGTGAATTGCGCGGGCATCAGCGAATCGCTATTTGAGAGCCAATTTTTCGGTCACGTTCGCGGGGCATTTACCGGGGCCGAGCAAAGTATGTTGGGGCTGGTGCGCACCGCCGACGAGGGGACGTTATTCCTGGACGAGGTTGGGGAAATACCGCTTAATCTGCAACCCAAATTGCTGCGGGTGATCCAGGAGCAAGAGGTGATGCCCATCGGCAAACCCATTCCAGTCAAAGTGGATACCCGCTTTATAGCCGGCACTAATCGGAACTTGCGCGAACTTGTGGAGCGGGGAAAATTCCGGCAGGACCTTTATTTTCGCTTGAACATAGTCCGCGTGGTGGTGCCGCCGCTGCGGGAGCGAAGCGAAGACATACCCCTTTTGTTGGATCATTTTGCCGCCCATTACGCCCGGCATTACAAACGGGATGAAATTCTTATTTCGCCCGCCGTCCGCAGTTTGCTTTTGGGCTATATTTGGCCGGGAAACGTGCGTGAATTGGCGGCTTGGGTGGAACGGTTGTACGCCACCGGCTTGGATGCGGAAGTCCTGGTCGAGGCATTGCTGATGGAGTCGGATATAAGGCAGGAAAAACTGCCCATCGACGGCATGAGTTTGCGCCAATTGGAACGCTGTGCAATCGAGCAGGCCATGGACCGGACCGATTCCAATCAGCGTCAGGCGGCCCGCTTGCTGCACGTGCATCGCGCCACTCTTTCGCGAAAATTGAAGCGTCACGGGCTGAAATAGCTCTCAGCCATCAGCTAGCTTCTTGCCCC
The DNA here is from genome assembly GCA_050012815.1 of Thermoguttaceae bacterium. Taxonomy (GTDB): domain Bacteria; phylum Planctomycetota; class Planctomycetia; order Pirellulales; family Thermoguttaceae; genus JBEKIK01. The sequence goes on along the minus strand of JBEKGL010000289.1, from coordinate 2,271 downwards.
CCCATCAATCTACCCGTTCACCAAATCACGTCCGGCAATTCAACTGTCGCCCTAACTCTCCATTCCCTTCTCCCTTCTCCCTTCTCCAATCTCTAATCTCTAATCCTAGCCCCTACACGTTGGACGCGCTTTGAGTCCGGGTGGTGCCGCGCTTTGCAGCCATTTTCTTGAAGGTTGTTTTTTTCTTAATCCGGCGTTTTGGATGTAACTGTCTAAGAGGTTGCAACTTGGTGCGCGAATTTCTTTTTCGCCGGAATTGGGCACGTCGCTTGCGGAAGAAAGAGATCGCAATATGTCGTTGCCAAGCGCCGGGGCAAGCCGGAGCAAGGGTGTAGATGAAAAGGGGAAGAGATTTGAGAAAGCCAATTAGCCTGCAATCCGCGTCCGGGATCGTGCTTTTTTATCCCGGCTGTTTACTGGCGGGTCAAATTCACGACTGGGCACGGCAGCACGGGGGATGCCGGGCCGCGGTTTCGTTCGAGCGATCTCTTCCCGGTATTCGCAAATGGGCGCGCCGCGCGGCATTGGCGGTTATCGACGCCTCTTCAGATCCCTCGCAAGGCGCCGATGCGTTTTTACAATCCGTGAACGTACTAACGTCGGACGCGGTGGCCGTATACACAGAGAAAATGCATGACGATTTGGAATTGCTGGTGCGCATGTTTGGAGCGCCGTTGCTGTTGGGTCCGATGAGCATGGAAGAATGGGAGGAATTTTTAGAACATAAGTTTCCCACGCTTATTCCACTGGGAGCAAGCAGCTTGTCCGTGCATCGAAGCAAGCGGGAAAAACTGCGAACTGCGGAAGAATACGGGGGCAACAAAGTGGTTTATTACAGGCCGAATGCCGGCTAGGAAAAAGGGGGTTGTCCCCTTCCGGAAAATGAGGACTGTCCCCTTTTTCCGGCGGATAGAGCCGGCTGAACAAGCTAACTCAAGGATAGAAGTCGCCATGAAAGCGATCATTAAGAATCTGAACAATTTGAACAACGATGAATTACTGTCGCTTAGCGAAGCAATTGACCTGGAATTGGTGCGCCGCCAGGAGCGGATGGAGGAAATTCCCGAGTCGGCCCGGCGGAGGGCGGTTTTACGCGATCAAAGTTATCGCCGATCGACGGGTTCATCGGCGCCGCCAGTTCGCGTAACCGGCCTGAAGGAACAGCACAAGCGCCGCCATGCAGCGTGATTGCAGAGTAAAAAACAACAAGCATGCACAACGTCGTGCGGCATAAAAGTTGATATGAACGTTTTAACCCACAACGAACTTTTTTATTCGAAAAGGAAAGGAGGTAGTTAATGAATGCAATTCTGAATCGGCTGCATCGACTCAGCGATGATGAATTGCTGAGCGTGAGTGAGGCGATCGACGTGGAGTTGGAGCGACGCCTGGAACGCCAGGAGGAAATTCCCGATTCCGCCAGGCGCCGGGCGGTGCAACGCCAGAAAAGTTATCGACACTCACTGGGATCGGCGGCATTGCCCGTCAAGGTCACGGGCATGAAAGATTCGCGTCGCCGTCGACTTGCGGCTTAAGCAACTGAGGAAATTGTTGACGTGCCTGGCGCCGCATGAAACGAGGGAAGGGGTTTTATCCCGCTAAACCTGGCCATAGAGCAGACATGCTCGGCAGGTTTATGGTTTAGATGAGTTGGTATATGCAATTATTCAGGATGTTTTTTGTATTAGATCACGGCTGTTCGGCCAACTCATCCGGGACATTGACGGACTGACTCGCTCGTATCCGGCGGCAGGGTATTAATTGGGATTTTTGATTGCTTACAGGCAGTCTGAGTAAGAAAGGATTAAATATGAACTACAATCTGCCGAGGATCGGTAATAATTTTCCACAACTTAGCATCATCGACGGACCGGAGATTGCGTCTTCCACCGAAGTCCAAGTGGATCTGGAAGAAGAACGCAAACAGTTGATGGAACAAGCGGAGGCGGAAGAATTTTGGGCGGGACGTAATCTGGCCGCGCGGAATTCCACCCGCCGGGCAGCTTAAACGCGGGGACAATTTTGACATTGCACAAAACCAGCGGGGAAAGACGGGGACTAAATTTTAATGCACCTATTGCCGGGAAATTCTTTGATATTGCCACCAAGTGTTTTCTACGCACTTTCCCGGCAAATAGGATAAGAAAGCAGATTGTTGTCGGCACGCACATTCATGCCGACGATTGTTGAATCTGCGAATAACTCGCAGGTAACCGTTTCCAGTCCATGAGGACTGTCCAACGGTACACAGGCTGCCTATGGTGGTTTGGG
>JBEKGL010000288.1:0-6365 GCA_050012815.1 Thermoguttaceae bacterium | reverse complement strand
GCAGCGGGAGGCGGTAGAGGCAATTGAGAAGTGGAGTAAAAGTGTAAAGATAAGATACGACTGGCAGATATGGTCATCAGGTCCAATTATTCCAGCATGGTTGCGAAAAATGCTTGGAGATGACTTTTTTTATAACGTGTATGAACTCGACGTGCAGGCGGCGGATTTAACCGAGTCTGATTTGACTCCCCTTAAATATTTGACCGGAACAGAGACGATTTTTCTCTCCTACTGCAAAATCAACGATGATGGTTTACCTTTAAAGGATTTGCACAAACTCCGAAATCTTACGATCCATGGCACTAATATCACTGATACTGGATTGAAGTGCCTGGAAGGATTGGATCAACTACAAACCCTCTCCCTTAGTAATCGAAAAATAACCGATGTTGGGTTGATACACCTCATGGGTATGGCACATCTCAAGACATTAGATCTAAGCAACACAAAGATTACTGATGCTGGATTAAAGCATCTCAATGGCTTAATCCAACTCAATTGGTTGAATCTCAGTAGTACAAATATAACCGATGAGGGATTAAAACGTCTCAAAGGAATGCCTAATCTCACCAAGTTGCTTCTTGATAAGACTAATGTGACCGATGCTGGAGTTAAAGACCTCCAGGAGGCAATGCCAAACCTAAGAGTAGAGCTAGAACCCCAAACAAACAATTATTAAAACTCCCAATCCCAAAGCCTATTTTCTATCCTGGCGAGAAACTGCCATAATGGTGAATTATGGAAACCGCCGCCCAACCTACTGTCCCGAAGCCCCATCACCGCTGGCATCAATACAGCCTGCGGACGCTGATGATTGTGGTGACGCTTTTTGCCCTTGCGTGCAGTTGGTTTGCCGTGAAGTTGGGGCAGGCAAAACGGCAGAAATACGCTGCGCAGGCAATTATGAAACTAGGCGGTTTTGTGGGTTATGAATACGAGATGACTTCGTCGGGCGTGCGGTTACGAGGGGCGCCGCCGGGTCTTGCCTGGCTGCAGGGAATACTCGGGGCCGATTTTTTTAGCGCAATTACCTATGTCAACCTTTCCGGCAAGAATATCTCCACCGGCTTTAAAGGGCGAATCGCGGTGCTTGATAATTCATCGGACATAGACGTGAGTGCCGGCAACAAGGGGCAAATCGGAGCGCATCGCATCCCCGAAATAATGTCAATATCCGATATCGACTTGGAGCGTCTCAAAGACTTGGAAGAACTATTGTATCTCGATCTCTCGGGAACCGAAATCACGGACAACGGGGTGAAGAATCTGAAAAGGTTGCATCAACTCCAATTTCTCGGCTTGGATGGCACCCAAATCACGGATGTTGGACTGGAGCACCTCAAAGGGTTGACTAAACTTGAAATGCTTGATATTCGCAAAACCAAGGTCACGAACGGGGCAGTCAAAGATCTTCAAAAAGCGTTGCCAAAATTGAAAATCAAACAATAAGGGCTGGAGTCCCGTGAACGGGAATGACAGAGAAGGACATTTTGAGGAGTCTTGCTTACCCGGCCTAAAGGGCCGGGCCTAACACCGCGATGCGGAAAAGGGCCGTAAATGGCCCTCGGGGTCATTTATCGAGAGATATGTCTGGAACCGGATCTTGGCGTGAAACCGCAAGCGGTTTTAGTGGGGATAAATTAAAACGAAGTTCCGCCGGAACCGATAGGAGATATCCGCGAAACCGCAAGCGGCAAATAGAATCTGGTGGATTTGGAATAATTTTGTCAAGCATCCCGGTATCAGTGCAAAACCGAAAGCGGTTTATTCGAAACCGGGGAGGGCGAGTTGTTCCGGCGGGTGGAGGTATTGTTCGTATCGGCGTTGATATCCTTCGGCCAAATGGACCATGACTTCGAGCACGAGCAAATCGGCCCTGGTCATGACGTGACGGGTGCTGCGTGCGCCCAGGCCGTGGAGCAATTCCTCCAATACTTTGAGATGGAGGAGCATGGTTTGTCGAGCGGTGAAGCCCGCGTCCGCCAGGAGTTCGGCCAGGCGTTTTAACTCGTCGCCCAGATTTCCCGAGCCCATGATTATGTATGTCCGCAATAATTCCCGGCAGTAGGAGTACAGTTCGTCGGGCAGGACCGGCTCGACGGCGGTTTCGAGCGGTCCGGAGCGTAGGGCCTTTAGATTGCCGATTAAGGCCCGTTGTTCTTTGAGCAGGCGGTCGGCCTCGTCGTGTTCGCGTTGGAGGCGGGACTCTTCGGCCAGGTTGAGGCGATGATTTTCGCGTAAAAGTTGATGACGTTGGATCGCCCGGGCAATGACCCAGATCAAGTTCCGCGTAGTGGCGGTGTGAACGCAAAGGTATGCGTCAGCCCCGACTTCGTAGCACAGTGCGGCCATTTCCTGTTCGCTCTGGTCGCCCAGGACCAGGATCGGCTCTTCGGACCCGCCCGCCCGATAGCCCTCGATCAGGTCCAAGGCGTCCAGTTCGGGGGGCAGATGGCTAACCAGGACGGCATCGAAGACTTCGTCTCGCAGCCGGGCCAGTCCGGCGGCCGTGCCCAAGGCTTGTTCCAATTCGACGTGGATGGTGCTGTCGGCCGATAGGGCCTCGATTAGCCACGCGCCTGTCTGCTGCCTAGTGGTGATGTACAATACCCTCATACGTGGGGGCAATTGACGCCAATAATGGGTCGCCGATCTGAGTTCGGACTTGCGCTGTTTGAGTGTGGCGACCATGGCATCATCCCCAGCGGAATATCCTAAGAGACTATTGCGGGGCGATACTTTAACCAACAGCGGCCGGCGGGTCAATGTCGGCTGGGGCAGGGGGGTAGGTAGTGAAAATTGCGAATTGGAAACAAACAGGCAATGCAGGCTCTTTGGGGCCTTGTTGACGGGGGCCTGTATATCGTAGTTTCTCGGTCGATCCATTATAATTACCACATTGAGCGGAACTGGACAAAACAGAGTGAAACGCCGGGCCAAGACTTGGAATAAGAAAGTGGAGATTTTTATGCAAAGCGGACCTTCCCTCAGACGCGTGAGATTGCCGCCGGGGAACCGCTTGTTTTGGATTGTAGTCGCGCTGGCGGTTTCTTTTTTTGTTACGCCGATATTCGGCGACGACGTTGGGCGAGACAATAGTCAAGACGAAGCGGCCATCGAAACCCGGCTCAAGCAGACGGTGGAGTACTTGGCTTCGGACGAGTTGCAGGGACGAGGGCCGGGCACTGAAGGCATCGACAAGGCGGCGGATTACATTGCCAAACGCATGGACAAAATCGGCCTGAAGACCGATCTTTTCCAGGGAAGCCCGTATCAGAGTTTTTACGTGCGGCCGGCGAATAATGAAGAAGAAGGCGTTCTCGCTCATCTGAACGTATTTTCCTATTACGGCGATACAATTTATACATTGTTCGTGAAATTCGGCGAATCATCTCCCCAAAAAGAATCTCCCGAAAGTCCCGTGCGGCGCGCCGAGGGCACCGTCAAATTGAAGAACGTCGTGGCCATGCTCGAAGGCCGGGGGCCGTTGGCCGAAGAAACCATCGTGCTCGGGGCACATTACGATCATCTTGGAGAACGAAAAATCGCCGACGGCTATACGATCGTGTATCACGGCGCTAACGACAACGCCTCGGGAGTGGCCGTAATGCTGGAAACGGCCGATATACTCGCACACCGGCAACAAAAACTGCCGCGACGCATCGTGTTCGTCGCCTTTAGCGGCGAGGAATTGGGCCTGCTGGGCAGCTTTCATTACGTGAATCATCCGGCCGTGCCCTTGGACAAAACCATCGCCATGATAAATCTGGACATGGTCGGCCGGATGGAGAACGATACGTTGACGAGCATGGGCGCGTCGACATCCTCGATGCTCGCCAAAACATTGGATAAGATCGTCAAGCGACACGATCTCAAGTTGGACGAAATGTCGTGGATTTACCCGGTCAGCGATCACACCGGGTTTTATGTACACCGTATTCCGGCGGTTTTTTTAATGACGTGGAGCGGCTGGGACGACTATCATCAACCAACCGATACAGCGAACACGTTGAATTACTCAGGAATGCGGAAAGTCGCTCAGATAGAGGCCGATCTCGTAGTCGAACTGGCCGAGGCGGACCGGCGCCCGGAATTTGCCGAAGAAAACATAATCGGCATTTTGTATCGCAACATGCTGCGGATGTGGAGTTGGATGTCCAATTAAAAGGAGTTTTTCATTAGACTCAATCCAGAAAAGATTGGCGCGCGTTTAAGCGTCATATATAATTCACCTTATGATTACATCAACCATCCACCCCCTTATTCGAGTACTGCCATGAAAACGATCAAGATTACTTACATGTCTTTTGTGTTGTGCGCCGCGTTCAACCTGTCGACCTTAGCGGCATGGGCCCAGGATGCTGCTCCGGCGGCGGAAAAACCGTCAGCCACGCTCACGATTCAAGCCGACAAGCCCGGCGCGGTGGTAAATCGCAATATCTACGGGCATTTTTCCGAGCATTTGGGCCGGTGCATTTACGAGGGCATTTGGGTGGGCGAGGATTCGCCGATCCCTAACACCCGCGGCATCCGCAACGACGTGGCGGCCGCGCTTAAGGCACTCAACATTCCGGTGCTGCGCTGGCCGGGCGGGTGTTTTGCCGACGAGTATCACTGGAAAGACGGCATTGGACCGCGCGAGAATCGCCCGAAGATCATCAATACCCACTGGGGCCAGGTGGTCGAGAACAATCACTTCGGCACGCACGAGTTTTTGGACTTTTGCGAGCAGATCGGGGCCGCGCCTTACGTTTGCGGCAACGTGGGCTCCGGCAGCGTCGAGGAGATGATGCAGTGGGTGGAATACATGACCTCGGACGCCGATTCGCCGTTGGCCAATCTCCGCCGCCAGAACGGGCGCATGGACCCCTGGAAAGTAAAATATTTCGGCGTGGGCAACGAAAGCTGGGGCTGCGGCGGCAACATGACTCCCGAATTTTATGCCGACCAATACCGCCGTTATAACACTTTTGTCAAAAATTATCCGGGCAATAGCATTTACCGCATCGCCTGCGGCGCCAGCGACGCGAATTACAACTGGACCGAGGTGTTGATGAAATCGGCCGGTCCTCAGGGCAACCGCCCGCCGCTGATGAACGGCCTGTCGCTGCACTACTATACAGTCTCGACCGGTAATTGGCAACAGAAAGGCTCGGCCACCGAGTTCGACGAGAAGCGTTGGCACGCCACTTTGCGCCGCACTCTGGAAATGGACAATCTCATCGCGAAACATTCCGAAATCATGGACAAATACGACCCGCAAAAGCGCGTGGGCCTGGTCGTGGACGAGTGGGGTACGTGGTACGACGTCGAGCCGGGCACGAATCCCGGGTTCCTGTACCAGCAGAACACCTTACGCGACGCGATGGTGGCCGCGCTCAACTTGCACATCTTCCAGCGCCATGCCGACCGCGTGGCAATGACGAACATCGCCAATGACGAACATCGCGCAGATGATCAACGTCTTGCAGGCGATGATCCTTACGGACAAGGAAAAGATGCTGCTTACGCCGACATATCACGTGTTCGAGATGTTAAAGTCGCATCAAGGCGGCACGCTGCTTCCGGTTGAGCTTAAGACGCCCGATTATACGCTGGGATCGAATACGATTCCCGCCGTCAGCGCATCGGCCACGCGAGAGGCGAAATCCTCGGCGGTGCATCTATCGCTGGTGAACACCAACCCGCGCGAGCCGGTTGCGATTGAGTGCAAGCTGGTCGGCATCGAGCCGAAGACCGCGGCCGGCCGGGTGCTCACCGCGCCGGAAATGAATGCGCACAACACCTTTGACGCGCCCAGCGCGGTGCATCCCGAGGCGTTTACCGGCGCCGAGATCGAGGGCGAGACGCTAAGCCTGACGCTGCCGCCGAAGTCGGTTGTGATTCTCGATTTGCGCTAAGACGCGGGAAACAACTATTAACAAGTGAGACAATCGTTTTGGCCGTGATTTATCGGTTCTTTGAGCCTTTGTTCTTCTAAAACGAGTTTTTACGCCTTAGGGTTGTCTATTCCCGGCAGGCAAGGGTATAATGACTTTAGGAAGGCCTAGCCTCCACTCTCACTGACCTTTTCTCAGCGACGCGGTCGATTCCCCTTCCGAATAAGCTCTGCTGGTTTCTAAAAACACTGTTTTCGGGAGAACGATCATGAACAAGGTGTCGGATGAAACCATTGTCCAGAAAGTCACTCGGCAGTTGAGTAACCGCGGCATGCAGTCGCCGTGCCATATTGCCGTGGCTGCGCGGAAAGGCGACGTGACGCTATCGGGCACGATCCAGTTCGAGTACCAACGGATCGCCGCGCTGCACGCCGCCCGCGGCATCGATGGGGTGCGCCGCGTGATGGACCATTTGCAGGTGCAGGC
>JBEKGL010000287.1:0-5543 GCA_050012815.1 Thermoguttaceae bacterium | reverse complement strand
CGGAATCGATGTCGATAATCTGCGGCACGTCGCTTTTTTGCCCGGCCGTCCACCCGCCATCCGCTGGCAATGCGCCGACAAACAACGTATCGGCCTGCGGCATCGACGACTTGCCCGGCGACCTCCCTTCAGGCCGGCATCGGTCGAATATCACCAGTTCGTAAGCCCCGGCGGCCGCTTGGGACTCGTAAGTCTTGGTTTTTAGAAAATCGGGCAATTCGACCTGCACCTCGGCAATTTCCCGGGCCGACTTGGTTTGCATCGCCATTTTCAACGGTTCATTGCCCGATGTGACCAACAGCACCCTGGTCCGCCGGGGCGGACTAAGGACCAGCCGGACCTCGTCGTCCAGCGATAGATGGTCTTTGGTTTTGATTTTCAGCCTAAGCAACCCCGTGTCAACGGCCGTTATGTCAAAAGTGATGCCCTGGGTATCACCTGCCGCAATCGCCACCTGATCGGCGTCGACCAGCCGGCCGTCAAGGTATAGCTCGGCAGGCACTTTGACCGCGCTGGAACTGAAATTCTCCAGCCGGGCAAAGGCCTGCAAACGGTCCGGACTAGTCTCGCTACGCTGGGCGCTGAAGGCCACAATGCCCACGTTCACGGCCTCGGGCGAGCCGATGGGGATGAACTTCGGCTCCAAATGGCCCAGGGCGAAGCCCGTGACCGGCGGGAATTTGCCGTCGCTAAGGATGTAGAGCGTGGCCGGCATGGCCTCGGCCACCCGCACGTCGGTAACATCCTCCCCGCTGCGGCCCGGATTGGCCAGGCCGGCGGCAAGTTTCAACGCCTCCAGCAGCGATGTGGACCGGTTGGTGGGCTTAACGGCCTCAAGCCGCCGATTGAGCAGGCCGCGGTCGTCGGTAAAGCCCTGCTCCACCCGGGCGGTATCGGCAAAACTGATTATCATCGCCGCGTCGCCCGAGCGCATCTGGTCGATCAACTCGCCGGAGCGGCGCTTGGCTTCGTCCAATCGCGTGGGTTGAACGTCGGTGGCCGACATGCTGGCCGAGTTGTCGATAAGGAAAACGAACCGGCTGCCGACAAGCTTTGTCCCACTCCAACTCGGCCGCAATAATGCCCCCATCACCAGAAAAATCACCAGCAATTGGAGCAACAACAAAATATTCCGCCTTAGCCGCTGCCAAATCGTATTGACATGCAGGTCCTCGATCGACTTGTGCCATAGATAAGTGCTGGGCACGATCAAGGGGTGGCGTTTGAGCTTCAAAAAATACAACGCCACGATAGCCGGCGGAATGGCCGCCAGGATCAACCACTGCCACCAGGAAAGCATGTTGGTTAGTTGAGGTAGCATAAATCACATTCACATACCCTTTTTTGGGTGGGGTATTAGAAATTGAATTCCAACTTGCTCTGAATGACAATTTCATCCATGATCTTGGCTGTTCTTCCCTCCTTTGCGATAACGTTTAATGATTGGAGCAGTTTCGGAATATTGATTATTTCTTCCACACATTCCATATAACGATCCACGATCTTTTTTATGCCGTAGAATCTTTGGGCGTGTTGTTTGATCTTAGCGGCTAATTCTTCAATGGATTCGTTCGACTTTACTACAAAGGTGATCGGATATCGTTGTACTTTGTCGATGTCCAAGAAATACTTTCGAACGTCGAGTGTCTCCGTCACCTGAAAGAAACGTCCGAGGGGACGCATGACGAAGTCGATGCCGCCGTCGTTGGCATTGCATCGTCCCGTCTTGTAAAGCATCAAAAAGACTTCATCCACTTCGTCTCGCTTCCACCCCCAATAGATTGCCTGCCTTGCGTAATGTTCTTTCAGCACTGCATAGCTTACGATCTCGAATATCCGGGCGTCTACATGCGGTTCGAGGAGAGAGGATATAAATTGCATTACGGCTTTGCGGTCCTTTTTTTTCGATTTACGAATGTTTTGACATGCGGCGATAAAGCTTTCAAAGGCGATTCGCTTGGCGGCAACATAAGCATCGATTATTTTGATAATACATTTCGCGATATTTACGGTTTTATTGGCGATTTTTACGCGAATAAGATGCTCATTAATCCAATATCTATTTGTGTCGGTGTTTCTGATGATGGGTTGATATTCGCATGTCGGGAAATACTTTTTAAACTCCTCATTCATACGACTGTTTAATGCGTGGTTCTGCAACTTGCCGCCGAAAGGAAGTTCCCTCTGTCTCCGGAACAAATCCGTGAATTTAGCCCCCTCATCATTGCCATATTCGCCGGATTTGCCGTATCCTCTTTTCAGATAGTCCTCGACTATCACATACACGGCATAATGATTCGCGAATGCGCTTCTGGATTTCGATCCCCGAGAGGCGGACTTCGTCTTGATATTCAGATACTGGATCAGCGGGCTGGCTTCAAAGACCGAATCGGCAAGTTTTCCGAATTCATCTTTCAAGATATTCCTTATTTGACTTGTAAATGCGTGTTCCATCGCCATCATCCTTGAAACAGACTCATTTGTTCTTTGGCGGGACGTGTCAAAAGATGTTTTCCGTTCTTTCGGACGTAAGTCTTATCCGGGGGGATCAATTCTTCTCCATCCCATTCTTTTTGCATATTTAATCTTCGCAAGCCGATTTTGACGTAATCCAGTTCCCGTTCAATACCGATTGTTTTTCTTCCCAATCTTTTAGCGACCGCACAAGCGGTAAAAGTGCCCGCGAAGGGATCCAAAATCGTGTCACCGGGGTTGCTGCTCGCTAAAATAATGCGTTCCAATAACGCTTCGGGTTTCTGTGTGGGATGATTTTCATATTCCGCCATTCGGTAGCGAACTCTCGGAAAAAACCAAACATTACCGGGAATTTTCGTGGTATTGTATTGCGCCGGTTTCGGTTTGCGGTAATCGATGAGTTTACGTTTGGCTCCGGTTTTGGCCTCAACCGCAATCGCCTTGCCGTTGAATGTGTAGCGATTTTCATCCTTCACGCAAAATAAGATGGGTTCGTACATGGAGCCGTATCGGTTCTTGGCCTGAACGCCGGAACTATCGTAATGCCATACTATTCGGGCCAAAACGGTCAATCGTTCTCGTAAATATAAATCCAAATAAGGCATGCACTGAGTACTGGTCATCACATAAAGACTGCCCTTACCTTTAAGTTTCTTAATGCACAAATCCAACCACTGCTTGCACCATTCGGCATATTCGGCGTCGGACGGCCACCGATCGATGAAATTGGCGAATCGCTTTCCTATGTTGTAAGGAGGATCGGCGAAAATGAGGTCCACGGAACGGTCGGGTATTTCGTTTGATAAGACGTCTATGGCATCTCCCCAGAATATTACATCGGTTTTATCCGTGAAAATGCGTGTTTTTTCCATGCGTCATCCTTCGACTCGCCAGATTTCTTCTAAAATTGAAAGATATTGTTTTAGCAATGTCGAATCTTTATCGAATCCAATCTCCAATGTATCATTACCAGGTAATAATATCCACACCTCTTACCTCACCAATCCCCGCGTGGAAAGGTATCCGGTGACCAATTGATCGACCGGAATGGAAGTCCTGGCCAGCAGGTAGGCCATGCCGCGTCGGGTGCAAAATTCCTTGGCCGAATCGACATAAGCCGCCAGGGTTTGCTTGTATCGTTTCAAAAGCGGACCGGTGACGGTCACCTCGGCCACGTCGTCGTCTTCGCAATCCACAAGCCGCAGATCGCCCTGGACATCCGGGTCGAGTTCCTCGGCCGACAGGAGTTGGACCACGTAAACGTCCATGTCTTTCGAGACCAGATAACGCAATGCCGCCTGGAAACCGCCTTTGTCCATCAAGTCGCTGATTAAAACGACGATGCCCTTGCCCGAGTTGCGCAGGCAGAAACTTTTGATCCCCTCGGCCAAGGAGACGTTTTGGCCGGCTTGGATCGATTCCAGATGTTCGAGCATCCGCCACAGGCTGCGCCGTCCGCGAAACAACGGCGAAGCCTGCCCGCCGGGTGAGCCGAGGGTTTCAATTTTCACCCGATCGCCCCGCACCAGTCCGATGAACCCCAAGGCGGCGGCCAATTGCTGGGCGTATCGCAGTTTGGTCGGCTCGCCGAAATCCATCGACGCGCTGGCGTCGATCAGGGCGTAAAAGTGCAGGTCCTCCTCTTCCAGGAACATTTTCAAGAACAGTTTTTCCAGCCGGGCGTAGGTGTTCCAATCGACGAATCGCAGGTCGTCGCCGGGCACGTAATTGCGGAAATCGGCGAACTCCACGCTCTGCCCCTTGCGCGGACTGCGCCGCTCGCCCTTCATCCGCCCGCGAAATATCTTGCGGCTGACCAGTTCCATTTTTTCCAACTGGGCCAGCAACTGGGGCGATAATAGCGTGGATGCGGTGGACATATTAGTGGACAGTGGATAACATGGGGTGGGCAGTTTACTGCCCACTTTTTATTTGGCAATGGATGATGGATTATGTACGCTGGATAACATGGGGTGGGCAGTTTACTGCCCACTTTAATTTTTAGCCCCGGCACTTGTGCCTGGTGGATTTTTTCAATATCGATCTAAAGTCTATCTCGATTTATAATTTTGGATACAACCCTTCGGCCACGCGGCTGAGGGCTTTGCGGTCGAGCAATCGTACTTTGTTGTTTTTGCCGTCGGATATCAAGCCCGCGTCGATCAGGCGGCGGAAGGTGCGGGAAAACGTCTCGCTGGTCAGGTTCAAGTGACTGGCTATGTATCGTTTCAGGCCGGGCAGTTTTATCGCGTCATCGGCGGCGGGCTTGAGTTCCAGCAAGAATCGGGCAATCCGCCCGGCCGAATCCCTAAGCGCCAGGTCTTCCAGCAACGTCACCAGATGCCGCACCCAGGCCGTCAAACCCAGCATCATGCCGCGGCATAACACCGGGTCTTCGTCCAATAACTTGCAAAACTGCGCGATCGGCAGCAAGACGCAGGCGGTTTTGCATACCGCCTGGGCGGAGGCCGGCAAATCGAACCCGCCGATGGCGGCCGCCTCGGCAAACGTGCCGCCCGGTCCGACAATATGCAACACGTGTTCCTTGCCGCCCGAGCCGTGTTTGAAGACCCGGACCATCCCGCTCCCCACGATATACACGCCCGGACATGGTTCGTTTTCGTGGAATATCAACTGTCCCTTACTGAAATTGCAGACTCGGGCCATAGTGGCCAAACGCCGGAATTCAGTGCACGGCACTTGCGCAAACAGCTTGCAATCCTGCAAAATGTCCACGACGTTTAGGCCCAATTATATGATTCCTTATGTTGGGGCGGCGGTTAAACTGTCGCCCCAACAACTAAGAGCCAATGCAAATAAACGGTTTTTTATCAGCAACTTGATCCAGATCAAGGAAAATCGCCGGTCAATCGCTTAGTATTATAGTGTTCTCACATCAATCAGCTATACGATAAGACGACTTTAACGGTAAGGCGCCGTATAAAATAAATTCAGTAGTTCCAAGTTTGGACGTACAACAAAAACGATCACTTAAGGTGTTTTATTGTAAGGGGTTACGCTTTGTATTTGCGGTGCAAAACGAGTGCTGATTTGTGAGACGGTTCATT
>JBEKGL010000286.1:0-5566 GCA_050012815.1 Thermoguttaceae bacterium | reverse complement strand
AGCGGGGATTGTGATCTGCTCGTTTTGCATTAACTGTTCCACAATTTGCCGCGCCATTTCGAGCGATGCGGAGGTGCGAAATATTTCCGGCAATCCGGTGGGCGCATGCGAGGTAACCAACAGTCCCAAATCCCGGCGGCGGCAATAACGTTTCAGCCAAAACCGGCTCCAAGCGCTAAGTTGTTCATAGCCGTCGACTGCGACGATCGCCGGCGCGGTTAGTGCGGCCAATTTGATTTTGCCGCTCCAACCGCGAGGCAGGCTGCGCTGGCCGTCGTGGAGTTCGAAGGATACCGGATGCCTTCCGGTCCGTTCGATGGCAGTGATGATGCATGCCAGAAGCGTCGATTTACCTGAACCATGCGGGCCGACAATCTCGCCCATCCACCGATTGCGAGATAATCTATCGACGAGATCTTCAACAGTCAGGCCCTGGGGAAAACAATATGACAAGGCGCCCGGCCGGATGCGGCGGGTGCAAAAGGGATTCTCGCCGGCAGGTTTTTGTTCAAGCACTGTAAAGCCGCGACCATTGGTCGCGGTTATGAAAAAACTGATGACGTTGCATACCTTTTCCCGCGACCGATCAACCGACCATGCCGACCAATGCTGCGCATCGGTGCCCGATGGTTCCCGTTGGTGCCCGTCGCGGCTTTACACATTAGGGGGATTTTGGGTAGGAGTCTTAATAGGCGGAATATCGCCCAGGCGGAATTCTTTCTGGCCGAAGACTTCCTTGCCGCCGCGGTGCAAAAACGCCCGCACGCGCACGCACCAGTGGACCTTGACGATCTGGCCGTCGTAAGAGAGCGGGCTATTGGGAAGGACGGTTTCAAAGCGCGCCGGCCGTTGGGTATCGATAACGTTGCCGTTTTCAAGATCAGTTCGCCAGAATTTATGCATGGCCATGTCTTCGTCGCCCTTGCCTTCGGTGTACCAAAGGACGGAGACTTCCAAGGCCTTGATCTGCTCGGCGGATAATTCTTCGAAGGCATATTCGCCCGACAGGCTTTCGCCCGGCCGATAATTGCGGCCGTTTCCTTCGAGGCGAATGACGACCGCGGGTTCGTTTTTCATGAGGCGGTCCTCCCATTGGCCGGATAAATGATCACCGAGAACGCCCGTTTGAAATCGGGCCAATTGGAGATATCGCCCTCGACGACCAGGGTCCAATCGATGGCATTGTGGCCCGACTTGAAAGAGTGCATCGCGCCCGGCGGCACCTTGAGCAGGCAATTTGTTTCAAAGGGCAAGCCCGGCGGAATCTCGAAATTATCGCGGCGAAATAAATCCTGGCGATATACCGGACGCAACTCGGTACGGGTATTGGTGCCCTGGCGGTATGTGGCTTTTTCCTGGCAGACCAGCGATAAGGATAAACTATTAATCTCCAAATTGCCCGATTGGGAAAGGAAAATTTGATATTCCTCGCCGGGATACAAAGGATGGTCGGAAATTTCCAACAGCGTCGGTCCGATACCGGCCGTGACCAGCAATTGCCGCAGGAAATAGACGATCAGGAACAGTCCGCCCAGGACAAATGGAATCGAGAAAAACGTCAATATCCAATCCGGTTTGCCTGTAACATGCCCGTGCACCGCAAAACACACCATTATTGTTACAAGACCGTTCCAAATAACGCAACCTAACAGGGTGCCGAAAAGCGCCCAGCCGGGCGAGGTATCGATAGGCAAGCGGTAAGGCAATTTGGTGCCGGGGCTGTTGGTTATGTCGGATCGTTGAGGCACATTAGGATATTCGTGCTCCGCGGACCCGTTCGTGCCGAACAGGTCGCGCTCCTGGGCGCGTTGCGTCATGGCCGCGCTGCGTTCGGCCGATTTACCCCAGTGCAACAGCGAATAGATCAAGCCGCCGGCGCCGATGACGATGAACGCCACGGGCACAAAGAGCACCAGATAGACCCACCAACTGTATCCGCGCACCAGAACCACTCGCACGGGATTGAGGGGATCGAACCAGCAAGTAACGACGTCGCCCACGCTGAATTTCGTCAATATGGCTTGCTGACTTTCCTTTCCCGACGAATAAGGATTGCTGATTGTGTACGTCCAAGGGCGATAAACCACGTCGTTGACGGTATATTCGATTTGAAACTCCGGGCGATAGAGCATCCCGCCCTTGTCCTCCTTTTCGTCGAGCCGCCTGCCTATGACTTTGCAGTTGTGTTCCACAAACTCGTGATAGACCTGCCATTCTGGAATCACCAGCGTGGAGATCATTACCGTAAGCACGATGCCGCCGATTAGCAAGAAAAAGGCAAAAAACAGGGCCTCGCCGATGCTGCCCAGGGTCCGCGAACCGGTGCGACGGTTGCCGCGTTTCTTTTGATACCAACGGAACGTGCGTGCCAAAGCGGTCTCTCCATCTTGCGATCGGGGCCGCGCGCCGACGCTCAATATCACTAATAAAACACGGCACCCGCGCCAAGCAGCCCGGGGGCAATTTAAATAACTTTCGGTAAAGAAAATGAACTGCCGGCCGCGGCGGCAATGGCATCGTTTTGCTTTAAGCGGCCGTTATGCCGGATTGCCCGATACACATGCCGTTTCCTGTTTATGCCGGCGATAAAAACCGATTCCCTCCAAGGCCTTATACACTTCTTCCAGGGTTTTTTCTCCAAAATTGGAGATGGCCAGCAAATCGTCCCGGGTGCAATTCAACAGGTCGTTGACCGTAAATATCCCTCGTTCCTCCAAACAGTTCGTAGTGCGTACTGAAAGACCAATCTCGGCCGTGCTCATTTCAAGCTTTTCGGCCATGCCCTTTGCATCTGAATCCTTTGTGTTAAGTGCAATGCGAGTGCCCATGGGTTCCCTCCCAATCAGGTAAAATAGATCTCCAAAAAAATTCGTGACGCCGGGTACGCCCCAACGTTGATTTTGTAGTATAGCAATTTTTGTAATCTTGGGTAGTATGATTCCCATGAATCATCTGCTCGAAGGACTTACGCCGCAGCAACGCGAAGCCGTGATGCATTTGGAAGGGCCGCTGTTGATCCTTGCCGGCGCCGGAAGCGGTAAAACCCGAGTCGTCACCCATCGCGTGGCATGGCTGCTAGCTAACGGCATACAGAGCTGGCACATACTTGCCTTGACCTTCACCAATAAAGCCGCCGAGGAAATGCAGCAGCGGATCGAGCGTCTGGTAGGCGACAATTCGGTATGGGTAGGCACATTCCATCGTTTTTGTGCCCGATTGTTGCGAAAATACGCCTCTTTTGTCGGTTTGCAGGAGAATTTCTCCATTTATGACACCGACGATAGCATCCAAGCCTTGCGAAAGGCCATTCGACAGGCAGGAACAGACGTTTCGCATCTAACTCCGGATGCAATCGCCCGGGCGATCAGTTGGGCCAAAAACAATCTTATTTCGCCCAGCCAATATCAGGCCAGTTCCAGCCATCTGATAGGGATTTTGGTCCAGAAAATTTACCCATATTATCAGTCCAGCCTGCTTTCCTCAAACGCCGCAGATTTCGATGATCTGCTTTTACACGTGGCCACTTTGCTCCGCGAGAATCCAGAAGTTCGCCAAAGCCTGGACGAACGCTATCGTTTTATTCTCGTCGATGAATATCAGGATACAAATCTGGCGCAGTATGCAATCGCCCGGGCGTTATCGATCGACCATCCGAATCTGGCCGTAACCGGGGATCCGGATCAATCGATCTACGGTTGGCGCGGAGCGAATTTGAACAACATTTTGGAGTTCGAGCGCGACTATCCCAACGTGCGAGTCGTTCGACTGGAACGCAATTATCGCAGCACCAAGCGGATACTGCGCGTGGCCGCCGATCTGATTGCCCACAATGTCCGGCGCAAGGAAAAAAGCCTATATACCGAGAACGGTCCGGGCGTCCCGGTCCGATTAGTCCGGTATGAAACGCACAAGGACGAAGCCGAGGAGATTGCCGCCCGCATTGGCGATGAAATACGCACCGGACGGCGCCGGCCCAGGGATTTTGCCGTATTCTATCGCGTCAACGCCCTGAGCCTGGCCTTCGAGCTTGCCATGCGCGCCCAGGGAATTGCCTTTCAGATGGTCAACAGCCTGGAATTTTTCCAGCGCCGGGAGATTAAGGATCTGCTGGCTTATCTTCAAATGCTCAACAATCCGATGGATGAAGTGGCATTCATGCGGGTGATCAACACGCCCGCACGAGGTATCGGCAAGAAAACAGTGGAAAAACTCTCAGATTTCGCATTGAATACCGGCATCGGCATGATCGATGCCGCCCGGCGTGTAAGACAAATCAATTCGATAAGTTCGAACACTGCCGGCAAAATATGCAAGTTTGTGGATATTTTCGATAGACTTTCGCAACTAATCGATCGGCCGCTGGAAGAACTTCTTGGGCATCTGCTTAACGAAACCGGGTACCGCGAGCAATACGCTTCGGGCGACGAGGAAGATCAAGAGCGCCTGGCCAATATCGAGCAGTTGCTCACCGTTGCCCGGGATTTCGACGAACGTCACGGCGGCGGCAGCCATCAACTCGAGGCGTTTTTGGAAGAAACCTGCCTGGTCAACGATACCGACGATTGGCAAACTCAAGGCGACCGGGTCACGCTTATGACCTTACATTCCTCAAAGGGTCTGGAATTTCCAATGGTCTTCATCGTGGCGGCGGAAGAGGGCCTGTTGCCGCACGAGCGCAGCCGCGAACAGCCCGACAAGCTCGAAGAAGAACGCCGCTTGATGTTCGTGGGCATTACCCGGGCGCAACAAGAAGTGCAAATCAGCCTGGCCCGATACCGGGACTTTCGCGGCCGGCGGATGATGACCATCCCTAGTTGCTTTTTAATGGAATTGCCCAGAGAGGAAATGGAATTGGTGAATTTTGGCCCGAGTGAATCGCTTGTTGCTTCCTCATTAGACGCTGAACCTTATACCGAGGAAGAACTTTCGGCATTGGATCAATCACAGGGAGAGTACGAGGAGCCTGTCGCTCGGCGGATCGAGCCTGCCGGCACGGTCAAGAGTCCCCCTTTTTTGCAAATGACCACAGCCGCCGAATTGGCCAACGGCGGCGCGCCCTTGGCGCCAGTTTCGCCCGAGGATTTCATTCAAGGCGGATTGGTGCGTCATCCGCAATACGGGCTGGGGCGGACTGTGGCTTTAAGCGGTTCCGGTCTTGAGCGCCAAGCCACAGTTGAATTTCCCCCGCCGGCCGGGCAAATGAAACTTCTTCTGGCCAATAGCCAGCTACGGCCGGTCACGCAGGTGATAGGTGGTAAAGAATAGTGCTTCTCATCACATATGCGACGTTTTACTTCATAATGACATAGAGAAAGTAGAAATCACGCCGATTCAAAAGGAAGTTTTCATGAACAAGACACAAATTCTAGAATTTATAAACACCAATCCGGTGTGCCACCTTGCGACCGTGGAGGGCGATCAGCCCAGGGTGCGGGGGATGATGATGTACAAGGCCGAAGAGGAGGGGATAATCTTCCATACCGGCGATTTCAAAGACCTGTATCAACAATTGACTAAAAATCCCAAGGTCGAGATCTGTTTTAACAGTTCGGACCAGCGCAAGCAG
>JBEKGL010000285.1:0-5570 GCA_050012815.1 Thermoguttaceae bacterium | reverse complement strand
TTAATGACAGGACTGATATTGCCTACACTACCGTATTCCCCTAACTCTCATGTGTGCTGTTAAGCATTTATCCAGAGCTTCCCATTTTTACAAATAAAAGACTTCTTATCCCGAACTCAGGTTCATAAAATAATCAGCCATTTGTTCCGGTAGCCAACTCGGCGGCGATCTTGTCGATATACTCCACGCACCGGGCGATATCAGGCAGTGAATTGTCCCAATTGTGCTCGTACTCGATCGAAAAAACGGCCTTTACCTTTTGGCGATGGAGTTCGGCTAGCATTGCCCTAACATCGCAAACGCCTGTGCCCCAAGGCACGTCGTGGGCGTCGGGGCCTTTTTGGTTCAAATCTTTGAAGTGCAAGGATACAATGCGGCCCTCGAGTTTCTTTAGCGATTCCAATGGATCCAAGCCCGAACGTACCCAATGACCGGTATCGGCACAGGCCCCAATCCGATGGCTGCATCCCTGGCAGGCTTTCAGCACCGTGTCCGGATTCCAGTAATGCGCGTGGGCGAATTTGGGGTGATTATGGATGGCGATGTTCATTTTATATTCCGCACACAACCGGTCGAGCATCTCCATGGCCTGTTCGGCCGGTTCGGAGACGATGGTTTCCATGCCCAGGTCTTTGGCAAAATCGAAAGTTTTGCGGCTTTCGTCCTCTTTTTGCGATAGATTACAAACGCCGTAATTGACCAGTTTTACCCCGCAATCGTTCAATTTTTTCCGGAGATCCTTGCGGGCGTCCGGGGTAAGCGATTCGTCGACCTTTATTTGCGAACGATCCTTGCTCAACGCCTGACCGGGGTAGGCCTCGATGTATTTCAAGCCGAGTGAGGCGGTTTTGTCGATGGCTTCGAACAAGGTGAATTTATTGAAAGACCATGCCTGGCAGCCCAGACGCCATCCTAGTTTTTCGGCGTTGGGGGCCCCTTTGGCGATTTCAGAGGCAATTTCCGCGGACCAGGAATTCAAGGCCATTTTTCCCATTAATCCGATTCCTAAGGTAATGGCTCCCGTGGATTTAAGAAAATGACGCCGATCGATCTTTTCCATCATGGGGGGGCTCCTATTAAATATTTTTCGTTTGACCAAACACAAATTTAATCAGACTGCGGCGAAAAACGGTCTGGCAACGTAATTAGCCAAGTCTTGTCCGGAAAAAAACATCAATAAATCACTGTTAGAACCGAACTATTTTTAGGCTCCAATTATAAGTAATCAAGAATTCCTTAGCAACTAAGCGAACTTGGCACAGGCAACGTGCGTAATCCAAAGCCAGAGACTGCCGTTACCCGGATTCCATAATAAAAATTGACAAAAAAAGGAACCCTAACGTCCTGACGGTGTTTATTTGGTATAAAGGCACAGACGACTCATCTAGGTCGGGCGTTCAGCCTGCGGAACTTATACGCCATGCTTTGGTTGCTGTTAATGCGGCCATTTAGTAGGTCTTGTTGCCCATAACGGGAAATATGACAGATTATTCAGTTGCAATTCATAATGAGCGATAGCTATTCCAGTGGACGGAGAGTCTATCCGCCGGCGGGTGATGCCGCCGCCGCTGGACCCTGCGCATCAGAATCTCAGTCATCCTCCACTCCCCCGTTACATCCAATTAGCGAACAACCTACATTCGTTTCCAATCGAGCCCCGATCCTTCCCGCGGGGGTTTCCGATTCGGCCTGGCGTATCATGGAAGGCCGGATCATGCCCGGCGATCACTTGGGGCATTTTGAGTTGATCGAATACGTCGGCGGCGGGGGGATGGGCCGGGTCTATCGCGCATTGGACACCCGACTTGCACGGATCGTGGCCCTGAAAATTCTCCCCCCTGATCAGACCGCGGATGCGGAGACCGTGCAGCGGTTTCAAAACGAGGCCCAATCGGCCGCCCGGCTGGACCACGAAAATATCGCCCGGGTTCATTACGTGGGCGAAGATCGGGGCATTCACTTTATCGCCTTCGAGTTCGTGGAAGGCGAGAACATTCGCAGATTAGTGGAACGCAAAGGGCCATTGCACCTTGAAGAGGCCATAAGTTATACGCTTCAAGCGGTCGATGCCTTGGCGCATGCCGACGCCCGCCATATTGTTCACCGCGACATCAAGCCCTCGAATCTATTGATTACTCCAAGTGGACAGTTGAAATTGATCGACATGGGTCTGGCCCGCCTGCGCCAGGCTGAACCCATGGGGGCCGATTTGACGGCCAGTGGAGTCACCTTGGGCACCTTTGACTATATCTCCCCTGAACAAGCCCGTGATCCCCGCAGCGCCGATATCCGCAGCGACATATACTCGCTGGGTTGCACGTTTTATTTCATGCTAACCGGCCGGCCGCCCTTTCCCCAAGGAACCATGCTGCAAAAGTTGCTGCAACATCACGGCGATCCCCCTCCGGACGTGCGGCAATTGCGGGACGATTTGCCTGAAGAGGCCAACCGCATTATACAAAAAATGATGGCCAAGGATCCGGTCCATCGCTATTTGAACCCCAATGAGCTTATCGCGGATTTAACGTCTTTGGCCGAGCAGATAGGCTTGCAGCCCGTCGGATCCGGCGGCAAGTTCTGGTTGCCGAAGCCGACGCCAAAGGTTTCCTTTTCTCACCGCCACTTGCCGTGGTTGGCTTCCATCGCCGCGTTGGCGTGCATCTTGATCGCGCTACATGTTTTTTGGAAGATTTCCAGTCCCGCCGATCAGGTTCCAGCCACGTTGCCCTTTGATAGGAAGGAATCCAGTCGTACGGACATTTTAGCGGGAAACAGCGCTTCATCCATACCTGCCTCGAATCATGCACAAGGCGATTTGTCTCGGGCATTGCCGGGGACAAGTTCTTCCCAGGCGGAACCGGGCGAAAACACGTCCCATATCGGAAATTCACCCGGGCATAACGGTCTGCTGGTGGTAAGCGACCTGGCCTGCGGCGAAAACGAGTTCACCAACCTGGCCGCCGCTTGCGCCGCCGCCCGCAATGGCGACGTGATCGAACTGCGCTTCAACGGACGCCGGGAAGAAAAACCCATTCGCATGGCCAATCTACGGGCGACAATCCGCGCAGGCGACGGGTACCGGCCGGTGGTACTTTTTCGGCCTAATGAAACCGATCCGGTAAAGTATCCCCGCAGTATGTTCAGTCTAAATTCAGGCCGGTTGACGATTTCCAATTTGGCCATGGAGTTCATCATCCCACGCGAAGTAGCAGCCGACAATTGGTCTTTCCTGGAAATCCGCGGCGGGCAAACGCTCCGGCTGGAAAAGTGCACCCTTACCATAGCCAACGCCTCGGACCAGATGACCGCCTATCATCAGGACGCCGCCTTTTTCCGCGTGGGCGCCTCGCCCGGCGCCGAAGCAGCGGTCGGCGGCGGCAATCCCGGCGCACCGCCCTTGGCTACCATTGAAATGAACGACTCCATTGCCCGGGGCGAGGCGGTATTCATCAGGGTGGAAAATCTACAGCCCGTGCATCTGGCTTGGGACAACGGGTTGTTGGCTACCAGCGAGTGGTTGCTTTCGGCGGCTCCCGGCGCCCAATCGCCCAAACCCGACGAGACGCTCCGCATTGACCTACGGCATGTGACGGTCGCGGCCCGGTGCGGATTGGTCCGTCTTTCCAGCAGCCAGTCCGCTCCATATCAGTTTATCGTTCAATTCAATTGCACCGACAACATTATCATGACTTCGCGGGGCAATTCACTGATTGAACAAGAAGTGGCCGGTCCGTTGGAAAATGCCCGGCGGCAAATTGTTTGGAACGGCGATCACAACTTTTATCAAGATGTCAATGTTTTTTGGACGATCCGCAGCCTTGGCGCGGAGCCCTCCTCCGATAAGTTGTCTTTCGACGGTTGGCGGACGTATTGGGGGCCTTCGCGGGAAAATCAACCGTTCTCCGGTCGCATCGAGTGGAACAACCTGCCGGGAGCGGATCGACCGCCGCACGCCCAAACCCCGGCCGACTATGGTTTGGATGAGGAGGCCGAGGAGAATCCCGCCCTCGGCGCAGCCGCCGACGGTAAAAATGCAGGCATGCAGTCCGAACGCCTCATGGATTTGACCGTTAAATGAATTATTATAAACGCCCTTGTCAAGTTGGCTTTGGCTGAAGCAAAGGTTTAATAGCTTCCAGGAACTTTTCTGCTGCATCGATGGCTTTTATAACTTCTGAACTGGATACGTGAGCCATGCCGCCATAGTCGCCTATGCCGCGCAATTCAAAAAGCCAGTTTAGAGTTTTGCCGTGCTCCTTATAAAGTTTATTCGTCTTGACAAATCTTTGATGAATCGAAGCGATAACGGCGCTGTGCTTGCTCACTTCCAATCCTTCGCCGAGCAACACCGCGGTTGAGGCATAGAACGCGGCATAGTATGCTCGTGAAGCGGCAAAGTCGTCATAACCTCCCGAAGCCAATAATCTCGCCGCCGTAATAGATTCTTCAGCCCGTTGAAGATTGGCGACGATTTCATCGACAAACCGCGAACTCATACGGGCACTCCTTCTCGTTTAGCGTTGCGATAGAGTTGGATGATGCCTTGCTCGAAGTCGTTTTGGGAGGCCGGTTTGGCCGAAATAAGTTGGTCGGATTCCAATTGGATGGGATACAACAGTTCAATAATCTGACGGAGTTCGAGGAAGTAATCCAATGGCTGACTCAATAAAACCAGCAAGTCAATATCACTGCCGGGATCGGCTTGATTTCGAGCCATCGACCCGAATAAAATTAAACCCTTGAAGCGCGGGCCGTAATAACTTTTAAGAACAGTTTTGCATCTTTTGAGAATTTCTGCAATTGTCATAACAGTCCCCAATACATCCATTGATTACGATTCTTGAATCTAACAACCTTCCGGCCGGTCGTCAACTATTGCATTTTACCCTCTCAACACGCCGCCAAGCCTCGTTAGTTCCGTAATAATCCGTCACTTGACCGGATAAAGTGCGATGATTACACTTATTCCAACCTCTTATCGCCGCCGAGGTCGGCGGAAAGGGAGAATATCGGGCGATTAGCTCAGTCGGTTAGAGCGCCACGCTTACAACGTGGATGTCACTGGTTCGAATCCGGTATCGCCCACTGAAATCGACATAGTTAAGCCCTTACGGGTTGTCACTCGTTTCTACGCCGCTTCCAAATTCTCTTGCTGACAAACCTCCTCAGACCTCTTCCCTGTATTTATGAATCCTGATATGCTGATAGAATGCTAATATGGTGATATTAGAGTCAGACATATTAACAAGCACCACTAGCTCAATTGGATAGAGCATCGGTCTACGGAACCGAAGGTTACAGGTTCGAGTCCTGTGTGGTGTATTTTTAGCCGTTCTGAACGGTCTTTTTTTGCCCATGCAGATCACAACTCTATAAACACTAAGGAGTTGTGTCATTATTTGCAAAGCCTATTGTTCTGGCAACCCCAAGACCTTTCGCTTCTCCTCAATGAACCGAATATGATGAGGGATATGACAGCTTCTTCGCTGAACTAAAGCTTCCAGCGTCAGAGGCCCGACCTCCGAATGGATGCCCCGGCATTGGAAATCCTCGGGCTTCAAGGTGCGAAG
>JBEKGL010000284.1:0-5586 GCA_050012815.1 Thermoguttaceae bacterium | reverse complement strand
TACCCACGTCAACAGTGAGCGTATTGCCCCCCGCCACGAGCTTTACGCCCGAGCCGCTGAGCGTCCCGCCCGACCAGGTTGCCGGGCCGTTGAATGTCACCAGGCCGCCTCCGGTCAGCGTATCGCTGCTAATTGTTGTTCCACCAGAAAAATTGGAAGCGCCGGCAACTGAGAGGGTCCCTCCTGAAAGCACAAAACTTTCCTGACAGTTAAAACTATTAATCAAATCGGTTCCGCTCGAATGTGTAACCGTTATCTCCGTGCCAGAGCGGTCGATGGTAACATCATCGGTTGGTCCCGGTAGATTAGGATTGGAACTCCAATTCGATGTGACATTCCAATATCCGTTAGAATCCACGGACCAAGAGACTGAAGCGGCTGGGCAAAAAGATTTAGCGAAAACGAAGAATGACAAGACAAGAAAATAAAAAAAAGGTTTCATAGTCCGGCCCTTTGTAAAATAAGTGTGTGGATCAAAAGAAGGTGACAAGCCAGATAATAAAAAATTGTAGCCCTTCAACCCCCAATACCCTGGAAAATCAAGTCAAACGGCACGAAAACGATTATAGCTTCTCCGTGCGGAAATGTAACTCGCCCCCCCCCCCACAAGAAATCCCGAGTGGATAAAGGAGTGGATAATGAGAATGGAAAAGGGGTCAGAACTATTTATTATCATTGCGCGATTTATTGGGTAGCTGAAAAAGGTGGAAAACGGTGTCACAGCTAGTTTTGACTGTCTAATCCCCACTTTCCCTCATAGGAATTGCACCGTAACACAAAGACAATTGCCTTCATGTAAAATCCACTTACATCAATTCTTCTCTTCAACCTAATAATTCAATAATTCCGGGAATAATTCCAGAATAATTCCAAAATAATTCCCGTGACAAAATACACATTTTGGTAGTTTGCGAATTTTTGGTAGCCGGCCGCCCTTCTGTGGTCTTAGGGTGGAAAAGGGGATTAAGAGGTCAGTGGAAAATCCTTTGGGAAAACAGATACAGATTGTTGCGCCACTCCTGTGGGTCGTGGGCGTTTGAGTCAACATGCCAGACGTGCGGAACGTTTTTTTCCTTGAGGTAGTTATGCACGCCCTGGCTGATGGTTATCAGGCCGTCTTTGTTGCCGCAAGAAATCCATAGTAGTTTTATTTGCCGCGTCGCGGCCGCCGGATCACCCACGAGTTGGGCCGGCTGCTTTGTGTTGGGGGCGGAAGAAAACCCTCCGACCCAAGCGAAGGTGTCGAGATGCCCAAGGCCGAAGTTCAGCGACTGTCCGCCGCCCATCGAGAGTCCGGCCAAAGCGCGGTGCTCGCGGTCCGCTTGTACCGAATAACGGGCCTCGATAGCGGGAATAACATCCTTGAGCAAATCCTGTTCAAAGTCTTCAAACGCCTTGGCGGAACGGAATACGTCGCCCTCGGCACGGTCGTTCAGTTGCGCGCGCCCGTTTGGCATGACCACGATCATCGACACTACTTTCCCGTCGGCCAGGAGATTGTCGAGAATAATATCGGGACTGGTAAAACGTTGCCATTCGGTTTCATCGCCGCCTATACCGTGCAATAAGTAAAGCACTGGATATTTCTTGTCGGCCGTGTAACCGGGCGGAGTATAGACGAGCATCTTGCGTCGCGTGCCGACGGTCTTGGAGTCGTATTCGATCATCTCCATCTTGCCGCGGGCGATATCCTCGCGTTTCACGTTGAAACCTTGGGGCGGGTCGGCGAAGGCCGGTTTGTCGTCGGGGCCAAGCACGATTGGACCCCCGAATCCACGTGGACCGCCGGCCGCCGGATCCCGCGGGGTCGCGGATGTCTTGGGTGGGGCAACCTTGATTCTTTTGGCCACGAAATCTTCATTTGCGACATCGCCGACTTGCCGGGTGAACTTGATTTCGTCCTGGCCGATCTTGCCCTTGTATTCGACTCGCAGTTCGTTGTCCTGGAAATCGAACTCCTCGACGAATGATATCGTGTCGCCGGCGATCTTACATTCCTTTAGTTCAACTTCGTGTTTATGATCGCCAATCTCGGCGTTAGTCTTGCCGCTAAGCTTTCCATCATCAATTTTAAACGTAAATAGGTATTTCTGCAGGCCGATTTGCGTGTCGATTTCGCCTTGCCATTGGCCGGAAACGTCGGCGGACTGGGACGCAGCCTCTTGGAACAGACGCGGGGCGAATTCTTTCAGGCACCTGCGCCATGTCAGCCATTCGTGAGCGGTGCCGGGCGATTCGTAGAAGACGGTTTTAATGCCGGCTTTTTCCAGCGAATCGCAGTAACCTTTCACGCTATTATAGAAACGTTCACCCTCGGCGGTCCCGATGCCAAGCCAGACGAGGTGGACTTTTTTGTTAAACGCATCGGCATCGGCCATCACGCCGTTATAGGCGGTTTTCGGATCGAACGTACCGCCGCCGAATCCTCCGCCGCTGCCGCTGAATCCGCCGATGTAGGAGAACTTGTCCAGGTTGCTCAGCGTGATGGCGAATGTCTGCATTCCGCCCATCGAGAGTCCGGCCATGGCGCGATGATCCCGGTCCGTTAGGGTGCGGTAGGTGGAATCGATCATCGGTATCAATTCGTTGATGACCACGTCGCCAAAAACGTTAACCATGCCGCGCGGGCCGCCTTGTGCCGCCGCCCGGCCCGCACCGGGCCCACTGCCGGTGCCAGGTCCTACAATACTGCCGTTGTCCATGACAATGATCATGGGTTTGGCCTTATTTTCGGCGATCAGGTTGTCCATGATGAAGTTTACCCGGCCCTGGATGCCCCAACCTCGTTCGTCTTCGCCGCGGCCGTGTTGCAGATACAGCACTGGATAACGGGCGCTTTGGTTTGTGTCATAATCGGGCGGAGTATAGACGAAACAACGCCGCCATGCGTTCGTTATTTTGGAGAAGTACCATTTCGAGCGAATTTCGCCGTGCGGCACGTCCTTGGCGTCGTAATAATCCACGCCTTTCTCCGGAACTTCGATGCCGCTGCTCATATTGCCGCAGCCAAAGAAGCTTTCGCTTGCCGGATCGGCCACGGACACGCCGTCAATAACCAGCCAATAGTAGTGGAACCCCGGAACAAGCGATTTTGTGGTGACCGACCAGACTCCGTCCTCGCCTTTGGTCATGTCATAGTTCCCGCCGACACTGACCTGGACCTTTTGGGCATTAGGCGCTTTTACGCGAAATGTCGCCCGTAGTTCCGAGTCGATCCGCGGATACTGCTGTCCGGGCACATTGGATATTGCGGGCTTCGAGTCGTCGCCGGGTTCCGTTGACTGTGCAATACAGAACCGGCTCATGAGCATGGGAATCAAAACAATAAGTAGCAAGATGCGTTTCATAGGACAATCTCCTTCTTATGTTTGAAAAAGGGGGCAGAACTATTGTTCATTCATTTTTCCGCTTTATAGGTCGGCGATTGCCTTCAGAAAAGGCAAATAAAGGCCCTCGCCGTGAAACACCGCCTGGCGATTGTTGCCGCGATTGTTCACGTGATACACCAGACCGTCATCGGATCGGTCGCAAAGGTCGAGGCATGGCGATAATGTAGCCGATTTTTCACTTGCCTGCAAGAAGGCCCACTATTTCCGTTCTGCGCGTCATTACCGGCATAACAATGCGCATCCGGACATTCGGACCATGCCAATCCAATTGTTGTCCAACAGAGGCAGGACATGGTCCGCATCCGGTGTTCTGTTCGAGACGAAATCCTGGATCACAATCGCAATCCGTAACTCATAATACTGGTAGTGTGTTGTCGTGTTTCCGGGGTAGAGACATGCCTCAAACCCCGGGGAATTTGCCGTCGTCAGACGAATGCACAGGATATGGAGCAAGAAGAAATGATTGCAACAGAGCAACGCCAATGCAAGATATTGCTGATCGAGCCTCCTTTCTACAGCCTGTTCAAGGACACCTACTCGCTTGTGAGATATCCGTTGTCTCTTGGCTATCTGGCCGCGGCGATAATCGATAAGACGAACTGGGGCGTGACCGTATACAACGCCGATTTTCGCCCTCAATGGGAGACAATGCAACTCAAATATGTGTTGGAGACTGCCTACGAAAACTATCTGCACAACCTCGGGAACGAGTCGGCGGAAGTCTGGAAAGAGATCGAGGCGACGATAGCCGCATATCGTCCGACAGTTGTGGGGATTTCCGCCAAGTCTCAGAACTTCAAGTCGGCGCTGATGGTGGCGAGGCTGGCGAAGAAGATTGACGGCCGGACGATTGTCGTCATGGGCGGCCCGCACCCATCGATGGTAGGCGCGGAGGTGCTGAATAATCCTGAGGTTGACGTGTGCGTGGTAGGCGAGGGAGAGCATACCGTTGTTGAGTTGCTCGACGCCATCGAGGGGCACAAGCCGTTGGATAACATCGAGGGGATCATCTTCAGGAAAGACGGCCGCATTCTTTGCACACCGCCGAGAAAATTGATCGAGGACTTGGATTCCCTGGGGTTTCCCCACCAGACTGCCCCTGCCGTACTAAAGGATTACGAGTTGTATCCGCTTGAGGCGTTTGCGAACGTTTTCGCCACACGGGGATGTCCCTACCAGTGTTTTTTTTGCGGATCGCGGGAAATCTGGGGCCGGAAGGTAAGGTTCCGTTCGCCCGAACACGTGGCAAGAGAAATAGCGTGCCTTCAGAAGCTGGGACTAAATCGCATCCACTTCGACGACGACACGTTTGGCGTGAACAAAAGATACATCAGCGATCTGTGCAACGCCATCATGCGCGATTGTCCCGGCTTGAGTTGGAGCTGCGAAATCCACGTTCGGCTGGTCGACGAGGCTACGATCTCTCTGATGAAGGCGGCAGGCTGTTGCCAGATTCAACTTGGCGTCGAATCCGGCAACAACGCGATCCTCTCGGCGATCAGGAAGGGATTCACTATCAACGAGGCCTTCCAGGCGTGCCGCATCATCAGCAGGCATGGCATTAAGTTGGAAGTGTTCTTCATCGTCGGCTTTCCGCAAGAGACGGAAGAGACTCTAGGCGATACCGTTGCCGCAATGAAGAAAATCAAGTGCAACAAGATCGCCTACAGCAAATTCACTCCCTATCCAGGCACCGAGGCATTTCAGTTTTGCAAGGATCACGGGCTGATCGGAGACGATTTCGACGTCTCTCTGTACCACCACCAGAGTCCTGCCAACAGCTTCTGCATGAATATCGCCCCGGAGAAATTCAAGTCACTGGCCCATGACATCGGGAGAATGGTGAGCAGAATGAACTGGCTGAAGAGGCTCAGGGCAGTTCCTTCTTTGCAAAATTTTCACAGGATACGCGACCTGGGACTGGGCCAGAGTCTTACCAAGGGCCTCAACGCTCTTCTTGGCCGATGAATAGTAAACCACAGTGAAAAAAAGCAGTGAAAAAAGGAACTTCATCGATCTTTTTACATCCAGGGAACAGGTCCGTTTATTTTCCTGTCACATGCGGCTAGAATAATCAACTCTGGCACGTGTAAAAGCCATGAGAACACCAAGTTCCATAAACTAAGTGGTGGTCCAAGAATAACTTTAGAGTGTGGAAGACAAGGGGCCCTTAACCCCGGCCCCTCTCCCGCAAGCG
>JBEKGL010000283.1:0-5586 GCA_050012815.1 Thermoguttaceae bacterium | reverse complement strand
AAAAGTCGCCGGCAATCCGATTTTCAATCGACAAGTTCAGGAAACACGCGAGACTCAGGCCCGGACCTATGCCCGCTACAAAGCGCTGGGGTATACATTTCCACAAGATATTGAAGCCAATCTTTGCGATCGGATACACGCCCACCTGCTCTGGCAATGCGAGCAGGCGTACGGCCCTCAATTCTGGAAAGATTTATTCGCTTTAGTGCGCGGCCGACGCGCGGCCTTTGACGACGCAGTCCATCTCGCCGGCGACGACGCCATCCGCAACGAGCGATACCGAATCACGGTGGAGTGCTTCGATCGCTTGCCCCGGCTGAACTTCAAAAATCGGCTTGCCGCCGACAACATCTCCGCGTCGGTGGACGCCAAATCACTCCATCCCACTGAACCGGGCTGGAACCGCAAATTCGTCCCCTAAGCCGAAACCGTGCGGTTAATTCGCTCCTGCTATTTCTCATCGGCCAAATAAAGACGGTTATGACCGATGTATTCCTCCACGGCTCTTGGCGTATGATAGCGGATGCTCTTTCCCGCGGCCGTTCGGCGACGGATGTCGCTGCCGCTTAGGCCGATCTCGGGCATCTCCACCTGATGGCGGCGGATTTCGTCAATCCGCCGCGGCGTGGCGATCGTGCTTAGACAATTAAAATCCAATGGCGACATGCCCGCGCGATGAACGACGACGGGAATCGCTAATTCGCAGACTCGCTCGGGCTGCTTCCAGTCCGGCAAATCCAGGAGCATGTCTTCGCCCATGAGGAAAAACAATTCCCGGCTCGGGTCTTCCTTGTGAATGTGCGTCAGAGTATCCACGGTATAATTCACACCGCCGCGATCGGTTTCGTAGGTGCAGACTGAAAAAGCCGGATTGCCGGCAATGGCCAGTTTCAGCATTTCGATGCGATCTTTCGCCGGGGCCGGTTCCCGGTCGCGTTTATGCGGCGGCACCGCGGCGGGCAGGAACCAAACGGCATCCAACCCAAGCTGCCCCCGGCAGCACTCGGCCAGCAGAAGGTGGCCGTAGTGAACCGGATCGAATGTGCCGCCGAAAATGCCAAGTTTCATGGGTATCAGTTTTCAGTTTTCAGTTATCAGTTATCAGTTATCAGTTTACAGTTTACAGTTTACAGTTTACAGTTTACAGTTTACAGTAACCAATTTTAAATATACAGTATTTATTATGCTCTGTGAAACCGTACTTATTGGTACAATGCTTATTTACGGAGAGACAAAGATGCAAGATTTTCAAAAATTGGTTGTTTGGCAAAAATCTCATCAATTGACATCAGATGTATATCGTATAACGCGAACATATCCAAAAGAAGAACTTTATGGATTGATTTCCCAAACCAGGCGAGCAGCAGCATCGGTTCCTGCCAATATTGCCGAAGGATGCGGACGAAATGGTGGCGCTGATCTTGCTCGTTTTTTACATATTGCGGCTGGTTCTGTAAGTGAATTGGATTACCACCTCATTCTCGCCCGCGATCTTGATTTTATTAAAAAATCCGATCAACCTAAGTTATCCAGGAATATTGCCGAGGTTAGGCAAATGCTTTTTTCATTGCATAAAAGAGTTCACCCCAAAACTATTCGCGAAACTGACAACTGATAACTGACAACTGACAACTGACAACTGACAACTGACAACTGATAACTGATAACTGATAACTGATAACTGATAACTGATAACTGAAAACTGACAACTGATAACCTTTCCATGCCCCACCAGCGCGACCTGTTTGACAAAGAGCCCGAACCTTGGGAATCAGACGATCAGTCCGAGCGATTGATCGCCACGGTGATATTATCCACCGGGCCGGAACAAGAGTTCGATTATTTGGTGCCGGATGAATTATGCCAGGCGATCGAGCCGGGGCGCCGGGTCCGGGTGCCGTTGGGACGCTCGAATCGGCCAGTGTTGGGATACTGCGTGCGGATCAAGAGCCGGCCGGTCGGGACACGTAAGTTAAAAGCGATTCAAGCCGTCGTTGACGACAAAACCTTACTTTCGCCGCCGATGCTGCGATTGACACGGTGGTTGGCCGATTACTATCTCTGTCCGTGGGCGACGGTGCTGGAGACGGTTTTGCCGGCCGGAGTCCGCACCAGCGCGGGCACGAAGCTGACCACATTTCTGAGCATCGATCCAGAGGCCATCGGCAGGACGGGACAAGAAAAGCTTCCGCCCAAGCAGGCGGCGGCGCTAGAGGCGCTGTCGGAGGCGAAATCGCCCATGACCGCCGCGGAACTTGCCCGGGAGGCCAAGTGCGGCCAAGGACCGATCGCGGCCTTGCGCCGCAAGGGTTTTATCCGCTCGCAAGCCCGGCGCGTGCAAATGCCGCAGTATTCGGCGGCGCCGGTGAAGCGCGAAAAGCACCTGGTCTTGAACGCCGATCAGCATAAAGCCTTGTCCGCGATCCTTGAGGCCATGAATGCCCGGGAGCACCGCACCATTTTGATCCACGGCGTTACCGGCAGCGGCAAGACCGAGGTGTACATCCAGGCGATACAGGAGGTGATCCGTTTCGGGCGCCAGGCGATTGTTTTGGTGCCGGAAATCAGTCTTACGCCGCAGACGGTCGAGCGGTTCCGTTCGCGATTCGGCGAGGTGGCCGTGTTGCACAGTCATCTGAGCGACGCCGAGCGGCACTGGCATTGGCAGCGCATTGCCGAAGGCGCGGTATCGGTAGTGGTGGGCGCGCGGAGTGCGATTTTCGCCCCCACGCCGCATTTGGGGCTTATAGTGCTGGACGAAGAGCACGAATCGTCGTTCAAGCAGGATTCCGCCCCGCGTTATCACGCCCGGGACGTGGCCCTGGTCCGCGCGAAGGCCGAATCGGTGCCGTTGGTCTTGGGTTCGGCCACGCCCTCGCTGGAAAGCTGGCGCCGCGCGCAAACGGGCGAATATGTTTTGGTGGAAATGCCCCGGCGCGTGCTCGACCGTCCGATGCCCACGGTGGGCACGATCGACCTTCGCGTCGATAAAGCCCGCCACGCGTTCTCCCGCGGCGCAATCGGCCGGCAATTGCACGCGGCCATCGGCAAGGCCCTGGAAGCGGGCGGGCAAGTGATCTTGCTCTTGAATCGGCGGGGATTTTCCACGCACATCCAATGCCCTTCATGCGGCCACGTGGTTGAGTGCCCGCACTGCGACATCGCGCTTACGCATCATCGCACCCAGGAGATCGCGCTATGCCATTTCTGCGACTACCAAATCCCTTCGCCCGGTGCATGTCCGAAATGTGAATTTTCCGGCATTCGCTACAGCGGACTGGGCACGCAGCGATTGGAGGCGGAAGTCCGGGCAAGGTTTCCCAACGTCATCTGCCTGCGCATGGATACCGACACGATGCAAGGCCACGGAAGTCACGAACGGGCGCTGGCGGCGTTCCGCTCGGGCAAGGTGAGCATCCTGCTGGGAACGCAGATGATCGCCAAGGGCCTCGACTTTCCCAATGTCACGCTGGTGGGCGTAATTAGCGCCGACACCGCCTTGCATCTGCCCGATTTCCGCGCGGCCGAACGCACTTTTCATTTGGTGACTCAAGTGGCGGGCCGGACCGGCCGGGGCGACAAAGGCGGCCACGTGCTGGTGCAGACCTTCAATCCCGAGCATCCGGCCATCCAAGCCGCCGTCCGGCACGACTACGCCGCGTTTGCCGCCGGCGAACTGCCCATCCGCGAGATGCTGCGATATCCGCCTTTTGCGAGCATGATCCGGCTGGTGATACGCGGGCCGTCCGAACCGATCGCCCGGGAATTCGCCGTTTTCCTGGCCCAACGGGTCAAAGAATCGTTGCAAGCCGAAGGGGCCGGTGCCCGAGTATTGGGTCCTGCCCCGGCGCCCTTCACCCGGTTGCGAGGCATGTACCGCTTTCAAATTCAACTTCAAGGTTTGGAAGGCGACAAACTCCGCGCGGCCGTGCGTCTGGCTACCGCAGACCTGAAAGAGCCTGAGGGCGTGCAGTGGATTGCCGACGTGGATCCGTTGGATATGATGTAAAAGGGCGGGGGATTGGATGATTAGATGATTAGATGATTGGATGATTGGATTATTGGATTATTGGATGATTGGATTATTGGATGATTGGATTATTGGATGATTGGATGATTGGAAAGTTTAGCCCGGTTGCTTGCGACCGGTGCTGTTCGCAAAAGCCAAACATTCGTCCTGCTGGGCAAACTCTGTGTGAATGTGGTATAATAGGATTTGGACTTGGACAGCCTTCGACATTAAAATGGCATGTAATCTAGGGAGTTTTCGTCATGAACAATATTCATGCAATCTACGAGAATGGCGTATTTCGCCCCACCCAACCCATCAGTTTGCCGGAACGATGCGAGGTGGAAGTCGAGATCCATGCCGTCAAGACGGAACAGCAGTTGCCGAGCCTCGACGACGTATACGCAATCCTCGGAAGGCGGCATTCTTCGGGTGAACACGATATCGCCGATCGACACAATGAGCATCAGCCATGAACAACGGAAGGGTGGCAACGATGAAAGAGGTTGTATTGTGTGCCACTGGCTATGCCAGTGTTTTGGGCTTGCTTGAGGTTCGATTGTGTTGTGGTTAGAAGTAGAAAATGGGGGTGGCACTGGCTGTGCCAGTGTTGCAAGTGAGTTGACGTTCCTTTTCTGCTATGGGTAGGATGATGGAATGGCATATCGGTTGTGTGCCACTGGCTTTGCCAGTGTTTTTGGTGGCATTTTCACGATCCCAACACTATCCCAGCCTGCCAGTAATTAACGATTTACCAAAAGGGGCCATCTCGTGAGAAGTCCCAGAAAAGGCACTGGCAGAGCCAGTGGCACACAATTTCAATCCATTTTATCAGTGTCAACCAGCCGAAAATAACTCGAGGTACAACAATGTCCAAGCCATTAACGCCAAGCCCAAGCCTCATGTCAGAATATCTTTGCAAGTGGGAACAACTAGATAATTACCGGCTCCAGGAGGCTTCGCTGGGCCTCCTCTTTCACAACCTGTGCCCCGAGAACAAGAAAATTGAGCATGTGCTACTGAAAGTAAGTGCCCTTAACGATTTTTACAGCACCAATATCTTCGACACATATTCATTAGCCAAACACATTCTGAAAAAGGATATAGATGCTCGGCTCGAAGCAAACGACTATTCCTTGGTGAATGACATTGCAAAGATATCAATAAAGGATAAATTGAAAAACTTCTACTCGTTTTCATCGAAGTATTGTAGTCATCACAAACCGGCTAGCTATCCTATCTTCGACTCATTCGTTGAAAAGATGCTGTTGCACTATAAATCATCAGACAGCTTCAATGGCTTCAACAAAAACGATCTTAAAAACTATGGACACTTTATTGAAATCAT
This sequence comes from Thermoguttaceae bacterium, assembly GCA_050012815.1. GTDB lineage: Bacteria > Planctomycetota > Planctomycetia > Pirellulales > Thermoguttaceae > JBEKIK01. The sequence continues at coordinate 229 of JBEKGL010000283.1, read as the reverse complement.
AAAGAGCTTTCAAAGCTTCTACAAGTTGGAGAAATATTCACTAAGAGAAATCGACATATTTTTGTGGCTGGCGGGGAAAGAATGTTTTCCAAGAAAATACAAATAAGGCAAAACAATTTGTTCAACAGGACGTCTTGGGCTGGGTGTTAATGACAAAAGGGTTTGAAATTGTGTGCCACTGGCTTTGCCAGTGCTGGAGGTGGGTTGGCGTTCCTTTTTTGTTATGGGT
>JBEKGL010000282.1:0-5595 GCA_050012815.1 Thermoguttaceae bacterium | reverse complement strand
CGTTTTCAAACAACCGACGCCGGCCTGCTTTGGTTTACCCTCGGGAGCCCGGCTTTAGTAAAAAGCCTCCTCCTCGTCAATTGCCGCTTTGTTGGTTTTTTACACCCTTTCGGCAGCCAGGCTGCCGGCTGCTTTCCGCCGGCCCTTGGCTTTGTGTCCCGGCCTTGCGACCGGTTTACCTTTGTCGAGGATGAAGAGGCTGCAGGCCTGATTTGCACAACGTCCCGCCTTCTGGATAAGTAACTCAATCCGCCTTCCGGCTGATAAGACGTTGCACCGAGTCGGCCTTTCGACCTTCTCAACTCTCAGGCTGACGCTCTCGCGTCTTGCCTCTACGATGAAACCTAGGTCAGATTCCGAAAATGTCAAATCAAAAAGTTTAATTAATATTTACCAACTGTAATAGTTTTCACCCGCTTTGCACCAAGCATGAGGTTTATAACAATTGTAATGGAATTAGAGGCGTTGTTAGGATTTGTGTGCACCATATATTCAGCCCCTGGTGAGTACACCGGGGTTTTTTGTTATGGAAATCCCCGCCGCCCGGCAAAGATCGCGTATCGAGGCCGGCAATCGCACCACCCCGAAACACAACAGCGGGGCGATGATCGAGCCCCAATACTGGTTGAAATCTTGCCCCACAACGGCAAAAAACATCGCATACAAGCAGGCGGTCAAACCGATGCGCGTGCCCAGCGGTGTGTGCCAGCCGCCCAGTCCGAACATCGCAGAGGCGAAATACAGCGCCGTTATCCAGGGCGGCAACAATAATAAATACGCATTCATCTGGGCCGTGGCAATCACAAATCCCGCTCCGCCGAATCGGATCCAGCCGTGTTTATGAGCCAAGGCGCCGGGAGAGATCAAACCCGACACGTTCCACCAATGCCATCCAAAAAAAATCAGCCATGCGGAAAGTCCCAGCCCCCAACCGACGATCTCCCATGTGGACTGCCCCGATTTTCCGCTCCCCGTCGCTGAGCGATGGTCGGCGAAAATGAGACTGTCCGCTTTGCACTTCCTCCACTCCAGCAACGCCATGCCCGCGCAAAGCAAGCAATAAGGCAAGGCCAGTTCGCGAACGAACAAGGCGGTCAATCCAAATCCCAGGCCGAGTTTGGGCTTATCCATTCCATAGGCACATAGCGAACAGGCGATCAATACCCCTGCCCATAAGACCGGCATTACATACAGATCGTCCAACACGGTGAACAACAACGGACCGCTCAGCAAAACCACGCAACCAAGCCCGATATACAGGGACTGTCCCGATTTTTGCGTAGTAAAAATGGGAATGTCCCCTTTTGTATAACAAAAACAGGACTGCCCCCCTTGATATTCCCGGTCCCGGGCCAGAGCCTCGAAGGCTAAAACCATTGCTCCCAGCGACAAGGCGGCAAAAAAATACTTTGCCCATTCCACTCGTGGCAACCGGCTTATCAGCCACATCGGCAACGGCGTGCGCCAATTAAACACGCTCCGCGTGGGATAACCCCGGGCGGTCAATTCGGCGGCCGAGGCCTGATAAAAGCCCTCGCCGTTGTGCATGCGATTCACCATCGCCCGAAATAAGGCCACGTCGCCCGCCCCGCGACTTTCCCGCTCGAAGTTGCCTTGCCACAGCGGCGAGACGGTCACCTCGATGCAAAACAGGGTTCCCAATATTAGAATTGCCAAAACCGCACGCGCCTGCCGCGCCGACAGTCGGGAATAACCGGTAACCATAGGTCTTGTACCAATGTTAACTTAAAAAGCGTGTCGCCGCGTGTTTACGCTACGCGAAAACACGCTGGATTTTGCATGTTTGAAGTGATGTTTAAAATTAGAATGCGTATTAAAACCAAAAACAAAGATACCACTCGATCATTAAGCCTTCATGCAAGTTTAGCTTACGGGATCTGTCCGTTATATCATAAAAAAACCCATGGATAGCAATTCATGGGTTTGATGATCGTAAGGTGGATATAGCCGGGCTAGCGTCTTTTTTTTAAGCAAACGGCCGCGGCGGCGATAAGAAGCAAAAGCCAGACGCCGGGTTCAGGAACCGCCACTGTGTAATCAAAATTGCTAGACGGACCGCCGCTAATGGCGCTGATGGTTACAGTGGAATTTGCCGCAATGGTGAGCGTACCTACGGAAATGCTTGAGGCGGTAAGTTTCGTCGAAGTCGCGGAGTCGCCCACGATCAATCCCCCTGCTCCACTAATCGCCGTCAAGGAAGTGGTTCCCGTGTTTAAAAGCAGTTGACCGGCGTTGATAACTGTTTCGCCGGTGTAGGTGGGATTGCCGGTGAGGGTTAAAAGGCCCTGACCGTTTTTCGTCAAACCGCCTGTGCCGCCGTTGCCGATAGCGTTGGCCAGAGTAATGTTGTTGGTCTGTGTATCGAGGGTGGCTCCGCCGGATAGAAAGGTCATTGTGCGCACCGACGGGTCGTATACTCCGGCGAACTGCAAACCGCCGCCGTTGAAATTAAGCGCTGTCCCGGTGCCGAGCTTGTTCAGGCTGCCGGCATTGATTAAACCGCCGTTGAAATTAACCGCGCCGGAGAAGGTATTTATGCCGTTGAGCGTCAAGGTGCCGGAGCCTTTTTTTGTCAGCCCGCCTGTGCCGCCGTTGCCTATAGCGTTGGCTAGAGTAATGTTGTTGGTCTGTGTATCGAGGGTGGCCCCGCCGGATTGGAAGGTCATCGTGCGCACTGATGGGTTATATACTCCGTCGAACTGCAATCCGCCGCCGTTGAAATTCAAAGCGGTCCCATTGCCGAGATTGCTCAGGCTTGCGGCCTTGATCAAACCGCCATTGAAACTGACCGCGCCGGTAAATGAGTTAACGCCTGTGAGGGTAAAAGTGCCCGTGCCGTTTTTGATTATTCCACCGGCGCCAGAGATAGCGCCGGAAAATGCCGTGGATGCGTTGCCGCCAAGGGTGAGCGTTCCGGATCCTAGAAGCACAGAACTGCCGGCCACACCGGACAGCGAACCTACTGTCTGGCTGATGTTGTTCAGATCCAGCGTTGCTCCGCTGGCGGTGATGTTTACGTCGGTAGTTGAAGGCAGCGAGCCCGAGCCACCGAGATTCAAGGAGGTAAGATCTGCGTTGGGGCCTGCGTTGTGCAGGATTTCGAGGATGCTAGAGCTGAGTGCCCCGTCCCAAAAACGCACTTCGTTGTAACTCGCGTTCGCGGTGTAGTCGGCAGAATATTCCGAGCGTCCCAGCCAGTCATAGGTGTCGTTGAGTAGGGCCAGGGTGTTAGTAGTGGTGAAAGTGCCTTTGGCTGAACCCAGGTCGGCGCTTGTCGAGGCGGCGGAATACCAAGTGACTATCGTCGAGTCGCCCAGGGGCTTCAACTCCATGACGATATGATATTCCGTGTTCAGAGTGTATGGCTGGTTGGTATTATCCGAAGTCTTCGTAGCTGCGTCCTTCCATTCCACCCGGTCCGAAGCGAGCGTTGTTCCTTGAGTCCAGCTCATGAAGAGGTTTTCGGTGCTGGATGAGCCTAAGTCGAAAATTCGGCTCCAATTCTGCACGGTTATCTGCGTAGCCCAGAGTTCGATGGTAACAGGCGAGTTGGTCTTAGGCAGCAAGTTTGTACCCAGGCTGATGTAGTCCGATGTGGTACTACTGCCGCCGGTAATTGTCGCTTGGGTGGAGGAAAGTGTGACATGATGCGTGCTCCCGGAGACAGTGACAATTGTGGCGCTGCTGCCGCCCACGGAATCGGCCAGAGAACCGTTGAAACTCCAGCGATGGGTGGCCGAAACCGTCGATGTGCCCAGTTTTAGGGTTCCTGCGGATATGGTGGTCGATCCGCTATAGGTGTTTGCTGCGCTGAGGGTAAGAATACCGGCGCCATTCTTGGTCAGACCGCCGGCGGCAGAAGCCGTCGTAAGCGACTGGGGAATGGTTATGTTATAGCTGTTGGTGTCGATCACGGCTCCGCCGGATTCCACGTCAACCGTGTTCAAGCCTGTCATGAACGAGGTGGTAGAGTTTGTAGCTTTCAATGTGCCGCCGTTAAAGTGGAAAGCGGCCGTGTTGCCGCTGCCATAGACCGAGGCCGTGGAGATCGTGCCGCCGTCGAGATGCACGGCGCCGTTGCCGACTTGAATGGAGCCGGTTGCGTTGAGGGCGCCGCCGGAAATACTGAAAGAGCCGACGGCATTAAGCCCGCCGATTTTTACATCACCGCTGACATTCAACGCGGCGTTTCCGGAGATATTTAATATGCCGGAGCTTGTCTGACCGACCTTAAGTCCGGATAGCGTGCCCGTAGGCGATGAAGTGAGATTCACGGTGTGGCCGCTTTGAATCGCGGCGATTTGATTGTTGCCCGGGACGAAACCGCCCAGCCAATTGGCGTCTGTCATAAAGTTATTCGTGCCGGTTGCGTAGTTGTCGAATTCGATTTCCGTGGTAGGTAGCGAGGCGTTGGCGATCAAATTATCGGCCACGGAGCGGGAAACTGTGAAGACTGAACCGTGCTTACCGTTCGCGGGAAAGACGAATTCATTGTTGCGATTGGTCCAGGTCGTGCCGTCGCTGGAGGTGCACAAACCCATCTGGCTGTAGAAGTCGGCGTAGACGTACCAGGTCCCGTTGATCTTGATTGCGTTGGGTCCCTCGCAGCCGACAGAGGCAATATACGAGCCGGTAGTATACGAGCCGAGCAGGCTAGTGCCGCCCTGCGCCATGTACACGATACCGGTGTTCTCGTTCTTAACGAACATTACGTACTTGCCGTCGGTATCTTTGCGGATATCCGCATCGATTACGGGGAAGCCGGGATCGTATAAGACGGCGGGGGCGCTATAGGTACTAAAATCGGTCGTAGTGCTGTAATATATTTTTCTATTGCTTGCCCCAGTCACATACGAAGACCAATAAACCACATACTTGCCGATTTCGGCATCCCAAGTAGTTTCCGGCGCCCAGGCTTGTTGCGTGCCGGCAACGGACGCCATAACATCGACATATTTTTTATCCGTCCAAGTAATCAAGTCGGCCGATTCGCCATAACAGATTTTTGTATTGACAGTCCAGGGTTCAGTGGTGTGGGTCAGATGGAACATTCCGTCCTGCCCGTAGATGATGTGTACATCGCGCATCGTGGTGCCGGCCATGGGCCCCGTGATGGCTACATCGCCGTTGACGGCATGGTAACTTATGCCATCTAAGGAATAAGCATAATACATCCCGCTCGTGCCGTCCGGATCCCTGAAGTAAGAGAACATGTACACGTCGTCCGCCGCGAAGGCGAATTCGCCGGATAAGATGGAACCGAACAGAGCGAGCAAGGCCGCTCCTATGAGAAATAATTTGTGATAAAATGAATCTGTGAAAGATGTAGGACGCATGATTAACCTTTAGTTCCTCTGAGAACGGACCTAAGATGTTAGAAGGCAACGCTTTAGAAGAAACGCACTCATTCTATCATAAACTCGCTAAAATTGCATTAAAAAAGTATGCATTTAGACAATAGTTACATTCAAAAAACTTTTTTCAGGGCGTCGCGGACGAGAAGATCATTTATGAGTCTGTTCTCAATGAGCACAATTTGTCCCCCCAAAAATCGCTTCCTCATCGGAATTCGCG
>JBEKGL010000281.1:0-5604 GCA_050012815.1 Thermoguttaceae bacterium | reverse complement strand
ACGTAAGTTTGCACAGCCATTATCATGCCGATAAAAGTGCCCGTGATCGCCACCACCGGCAGGCTCAGTACGCCGATCTGGTAGAAATTCGGCAAAATGGTCTCCCGCCGCGGCATGCGTGTAAACAGCCAGCACAACATGCGATAGCCGAACAAGGAAATGCTGCCCAAGCCGGCCATCCAATCAAGGATTATTTCGCCGAGGTCCGTAATTCGGTCGATGCACCATTGCGTAAACCTGCCGAAGCGGCCGTTTAGTTCGGAAACCGGAATGTTGGATACACTAGCCATGGTCATATTTAGTCCACTATGTTGGCAGCAGTTAAACTGCTGCCCCAACATAGAAGCCCCGGGTGAATTACGATGATTTGTTGGCGCACTGGTGCCTTTGGTATTTCGACGCTTCGAGTTTCCGGCTTGAGTAAAGTTTGTCGGTTATTCAATTTAGATAAGCTGGGCTGTGTAGGAAAGAAGTGGAGCGACAGTAATTGAATTTGTCACATTCACCGGCCGGATTCGGCCAGCAACGAATCCAGGCGCTCGGCAAGCGGTTTTGGCAATTGGGCGAGAAGTTCGCGGCCGATCAGTCCAACGTCGATCATATCGCGGAGATGTACGCGGTCTTGATCGCGGTTGGATAGGAGTTTCATTTGGACCAGGCCGGGTAAAGACACCACTTGTATACCGGGCGAAAGTTCTTGGCGTTGATCCAACGCGGGCGAAGGATAATCGTACTCCGGGCGGACCTTTTCGCCTGCCCAGACGATACGCACGGCATATCGCGGATTGGGATCTTCGCGGTCGAGAAACATTCCCACGCCCATAACCTCGAAGTAATCGAATCCGGCCGACGTGGCGGCGGCACGGGCCTTGGGAAGATTGCTTCGGCCGAGCAAGAGATCGACATCCTTGGTGGTTCGCACGGCGGCGGGATCTTTGGAGGCCACCCAAAGCGCTACGGCCTGTCCGCCCACCAAGGCATAAGGAATGTTCGCTTGCGAAAACGCCCGACAAATCCGTACAAGCCGATCGGATATATCATCCAAGGCCATAATATATCGCTCCCAAGGACTTTCAATATGATGCACGGACGATGACATAACCAAATCCTGTTTTTAACAATGATGGTTTATTCATTGTTGCATTTTCGTGGATCTTCTCTAAGTTCAAATTCCACGGAATAGTAACGAATATGTATATCCTTCGTCATTGAGAGTGCATAACGTAGTTTCGGGTCTGGATCATGGCAAATTATCAGACCTTTTACATTTTGACCGGTATTGCAAAGATTTTCCTTAACCCACCCCATATATCTAAGAATCTGACCGATTACATGATCGGATGATCGGCCCTTTTTCAATTCTATTACCACAAAAGAATTTGATTTTGGTTCAAGAGCAAGAATGTCTATCTTACCAGCTTCTTTTGTATCAAATTGCTGACCACCAATTCCTTCTTCTTCGTAAATCTGATATTTACCTTTGAAGATTTTCGTAAAATTACTGACGATAAAATCCTCAAGATAATATTCCTCAAGCACAAATTCATTCCGATCTTCGGTTGTCTCAGTTTCTTCTGAATCCATAATTGTTCCATCTGAGTGCTTCAAAAGGCTGAAATATTGCTCCTCCGTAAGTTCTTTTAGTGTATGTCTAGGAAAAACCAATCTAGAGAAATCCTTATTCATAGGAGGTTTCTGCCAGTCGACTTCAAGATAATTTCCGTGAGTATTATCTGGATTTCTTCCGGGTGTATATTCAGCCGACTTTATTACCTTGCCTACAGCAACTAGAATTTTTTGTCCCCTTCTGGCAAGAACAAAATCGCCTGGGGCAATATCTTTATAGAAAGTCAAGATCATGTTGGCAAATAATCCTTTTGTCCCTTTGGGCTTATCTGGATATACCAAGGATATTTTTTCCAACAATTCATCTTTGTTTAATTTAGAAACATCTCCAACTTGACTCCAACCAATGGATATTAGATTATTTTCAAAATCGAATTTCCAAATTTTTTCAAAAAGATCCGAATCTTTCGATTCGACAGGCGCAATTACCCAATAGCGAGGCATATTCGACACCTTATTTTTTTGTTAAGTGTTTATCCTGGATTTTCTTAACCCATTGAGATTGCGCGGCTTTGGCGTTTAGAAAATCCACATAAGAGGCAAATTCTTTTTTGCGAGATTCATATTCAGAGCGAAGTTGTTCTTGAATACGTTGCTTCATCTCAACGCAATCGAAAGTTTTAGTTTTCGTCGTCATAAGCCATCTCCAATGGGCTGTGGATAGGTATCTGAGCGTATCCATTTACTGCGAATTGCTCGTCAAAAACTCCGCCAAAGACCGAAGTGTCGACGTATATTCGCATCCTATGCATAGATCATCCTCCATTCCTCATAATACCCCCTATATCTGTGGAAATCAACAGTGAGTTGCACATGGATTTCACAAGTGCCAGTGCCGCTAAAAACCAAGCGAGGGCAAGATACCCTTCTCCCGAAACATGACTCGTCGATATGAAAAGCCCCCCGTGTGTTCACGGGGGGCTAAATAGTTATTCAACGATAATGGATTTCAATTGCGGAAATTATGTGTGTGTTCCGCCATCGGTCGATTCTCCGCCCGCGCCGGCCGCGGCGGCGACGGGTTGTGGTTCCGCAGGAGGTTCCTCGCCCTTTGTGCCATGGAAGACGAGGTGTTTCTTTCCGCCCACGTCCTTGACCTCGACCCTGATGGTATCCTTGCCTTGGAACTCGCCTTTTAAGAGTTCCTCGGAGAGCGGATCCTCGACGAAGTTTTCCAGGGCCCTGCGCAAGGGGCGCGCGCCGAAATCGAGGTTCGATCCCTTCTTGACCAGGAAGGTTTTGGCCTCGTCGGTGAGCAGCATTTTCAAGCCGTACTCGGACAGGCGGTTGCGGATCTTGCCCAGTTCCATTTCGACCACGTCGCACAGGTCTTTTTGCGTCAGGTGGCGGAAGACGATGATGTCGTCCACGCGGTTGAGGAACTCGGGCCGGAATACCTTTTCGATCTGCTCCTGCACGCGGCTTTTCATGTTTTCGTAAGAGGCGTCTTCGTCAGGTTTTTGGAAACCGAAGGCCGCTTCGTTCTTGATGGCGTCGGCCCCGGCGTTGGTGGTCATGATCAGGATCGTGTTGCGGAAATCGACGTTCCGGCCGAAACTGTCCGTCAACCGGCCTTCCTCCATCACTTGCAGGAGCATGTTGAACACGTCGGGATGGGCTTTTTCGATTTCGTCCAGGAGGACCACGGCGTAGGGCCGGCGGCGGATCTTTTCGGTCAGTTGGCCGCCTTCCTCGTAGCCCACGTAACCCGGCGGGGCGCCGATCAAGCGGCTGATGTTGTGTTTTTCCATGTATTCGCTCATGTCGATCTGCACCAGCGCGTCTTCGTCGCCGAACATGAACTCGGCCAGGGCCTTGGCCAGCAGTGTTTTGCCCACGCCCGTGGGCCCGGCAAAGATGAAGCAGCCGGTGGGCCGCTTGGGGTCTTTCAACCCGCTGCGGCTGCGGCGCACGGCTTTGGATATAGACTTGATGGCCTCGTCCTGGCTGACCACGCGTTTGTGCAGGTCTTGTTCCATCCTCATCAAGCGCATGGAGTCCTCGGTCGAGAGGCGCGTCAGCGGAATGCCGGTGATTTTCGACACCACTTCGGCGATCACGTCGGCGTCGACCACGCCGTCGGTCTCGCGCGATTTTTCCCGCCATTCGTGGGTGATGGTTTGTTTCTTTTTCTTGAGTTTATCGGCCTGATCCCTTAGCGCGGCGGCCTTCTCGAAATCCTGATTGGCCACGGCCTCTTCTTTTTCCTTATTGAGATGCTCGACCTGCTCGTCGATTTCCTTTAGATCGGGCGGCCGGGTCATTGATTTCAGGTGCACCCGGGCCCCGGCCTCGTCGATCACGTCGATGGCCTTGTCCGGCAGGCAACGGCCGGTGATGTAGCGACCGGAAAGTTCCACCGAGGCTTCCACGGCGTCGTCGGTGATCTGCACGTGGTGGTGCTGCTCGTAGCGGTCGCGCAGTCCCTTGAGAATCTCAATCGTCTCCTGCTTGCTCGACGGTTCGACCATGACCACCTGGAAGCGGCGGTCCAAGGCGCTGTCTTTTTCGATGTATTTGCGATATTCGTCGAGCGTGGTCGCGCCGATGCACTGGATTTCGCCGCGCGACAGTGCGGGCTTGAGCACGTTTGAGGCGTCGATGGCCCCTTCGGCCCCGCCCGCGCCCACGAGGGTGTGCAATTCGTCGATAAACAAGATCGTGTTCTTTGCGCGGCGGACTTCGTTCATCACCGCCTTGATCCGCTCCTCGAACTGGCCGCGATACTTGGTGCCGGCGACCATCATGGCCAGATCTAGCACCACGATGCGGCGGTCCATGAGCAATTCCGGCACGTCGCCCTGCACCACGCGTTGGGCAAAGCCCTCGACGATGGCCGTTTTGCCCACTCCCGCCTCGCCCAACAGCACCGGATTGTTCTTGGTGCGCCGGCTGAGGATTTGCATGGTCCGCTCGATTTCTTTTTCGCGGCCGATAACCGGATCGAGCTTGTTTTGCCGGGCCAGTTCGGTGAGATCGCGGCCGAAGCTATCCAGGGCGGGCGTTTTCGACTTGCCGCGCGGGGCTTCGCCGCCACCGGGTGCGCCGGGGATTCCGCCGGCGCGTTCCGCGCCTTCGGGTCCTTCCATGCCGTGCCCGAGAAGATTGAGCACCTCTTCGCGGACCTCTTCCAATTTCAGGCCCAGGTTCATCAGCACCTGCGCGGCCACGCCCTCTTGTTCGCGCAACAGGCCCAGGAGGATGTGTTCGGTGCCCACGTAATTGTGGCCGAGATTGCGGGCTTCCTCCATGGAGTATTCGATGACTTTTTTGGCCCTGGGCGTTTGCGGCAGTTTGCCCATGGTGACCATGTCGGGCCCGCTTTGCACGAGTTTTTCCACTTCCAGGCGGATCTTGCGCAGATCGACGTCCAGGTTTTTAAGCACGTTTGCCGCAACGCCGGAGCCTTCCTTGATCAGGCCCAACAATATGTGTTCGGTGCCGATATATTCATGATTGAACCGCTGCGCCTCCTGGTTGGCCAGTTGCATTACTTTTCGCGCACGGTCGGTAAATCGTTCGTACATTTTGGTATTCTCCGATGGACCAACTAGTCCTTCTTAGAAACTATCCGAAAAGTCCATTTGTCATCCTGAGCGAAGCGAAGGATCTCATCGGATAGGTATTTTCCCCCGGATTCTTCGCTCCGCTCAGAATGACGGGAAAGGTTTTCGGATAGTTTCTTAGTTGTTTTGCATGTCAAAATGTCAGGTTGTGTGCGATATTTGGCTGGAATTAGTATTTGGTGCAATTGCCATGCCATTTGCAGGCTTGTGTTTTGAGTTTTTCCCGGCTTCGGCCAACAGTTCGCGCTCGGCTTGTATTTCCAACTCCCACTTTTCGGCCCCATCGAAACAGACGAGTTGATCCAATTGCCTCGATGCCTCATCAAACCGGCCCGTGTGCCTGAGCAAGGTTGCCAGCAACAGGCGTGCGTCCAGGTCGCGTATGTTTTTGTCGAGCAACTTTTTTAACACG
>JBEKGL010000280.1:0-5609 GCA_050012815.1 Thermoguttaceae bacterium | reverse complement strand
GTTCGGGGGTTAGGGGTCAGCACTTACACTCTGTATGCTCTGTTTATTCCCAGATTTTGAACCCGGCTTAAACGTTGGGCCAAAAAAGGCCCGGTATCGATGAAAATCACACTATTCTCCATATAGGTATTTGTCGTGATTTATAGAGTAATCCTCCGGCACCGGCACATCATAGACTGGCACATTGTGGAAGAGCGGATCACTTGCGTAACGTTGACTTTTATTCTTTAGCCAATTATCCAGGGCTTCACGGATAATCTCCCCCAACGATAATTGCGAAGATGCTCCATCCATCGAAAATGCAATACATCGAGAACTTTTCAAAATGCGGGTAAACAAAGTAAAACGCAAGGAATTTTTCCATGTGGATATCGAAACAATAAACAATCTCGAAACGATAAGAAAAATCAATGAAACGGATCCAAGAAAAATTCGTCAATTAGAGATAAACCAGGAAGAGCAAGAATATTGGCAAAGTATACATGGATCTGAAGAAGATTATGAATTCATCGAACAAACGGCGGAATCCGTAATGGGTCAGGATGAATCTCCTTTCGCCGATAATTAAAAACAATTCCATAAAATCCAAAGATATTCTGCTTTTTTGTTGAGAAATCGGCTTGACTTTATAACCATATAAATATATGGTATATTATATGGCTGTAATTAAATAAATAGGCGAATCGGATGGCCAAAGTAACATTTCAGTGGGATGAACGAAAGGATATTCAAAACCGGCGTAAGCATGGCGTCTCCTTCACATTGGCCCAGCAGGCGTTTTTCGATCCCAAGCGAGTCATCGCGCGTGACTTGAAACATAGCGGTATCGAAAAGAGATATTATTGCATGGGGCGAGCCGGCGAGGGAGTATTGACGGTTAGATTCACATTTCGAGGCCGCACGATTCGGATCATCGGGGCCGGTTATTGGCGACAAGGGAGAAAAATCTATGATAAAGAAAATCAAATACACGAGTGAACCTTTGGAGATGGAGGTTGTCGAGGATTTCCTTCCGCCGCCGGAAGACCTCGTGCTCAAAGAGGACACGGTCAAGGTTACAATCGGGCTCAGCAAGCCCACGGTCGATTTTTTTAAAGCCCGGGCAAAAAGAAACCGCACGCAATATCAAAAAATGATTCGCCGGTTGCTCGATTTGTATGCCTCGAAATATCAGTAAATGGATTTTTCGATGTTTGACTCCACAGTCTGGGAACGAGATTTTCTCCAACGAGTTTTTTTCACTATCACCGGACACAAGCGTCCAGGCTAAACTTTCTAATTATCCAATCATCTAATCATCCAATCCCCAACCTCTGAACCCTGACCTCTGAACCCTGCCCCATGGACGTACTCACGCTTCGCAATTATCTGGATCACCCGGAGGCGGCCGAGCCTTGGCTTAGGAGCCTGGGCCTGACGGACTTAAAGCGCGGGCACGGGAATCTTTTGGGCATGGCGGTGGCGGGCATAACGCTCGATCTTTTGGCCGTGATATGCAGGCAACTTCGCGATAACCTGACCGGGTGCGCCGATCCGGACATGGCGCTTAACAACCTGGAGCGATTCATTCGCGCGGCGCGGAGTCCGCTCGCGATGGGCACGTTTTTCGAGCGCGATCCGGAGGCCTTGCCCACCCTTCTGCAAATCCTTTCGACCAGCCAGCATCTAAGCGATCTGTTGGTAAACGATCCCGAAGGTTTCGATCTACTGCGATTGACCGAAGGCGCGCCCGTGGCGCGTCAAGCGCTGATCGACGACATCTGCGCCGAGGTGTCGGCCGTTGAGCACGATGCCGCGGTGCTGGGCGCGCTAAGGCGGTTCAAGCGCCGCGAGACGCTGCGGATCGCCTACGGCGACATCATCCGCGAGCAGAGCCTGAAGACGGTCACCAAGCAGATATCCTTTCTTGCCGACGCAATTTTGGAAGCGGCATTACGCGCGGCGGGCCGAAAAATCGGCGCCCAACGCGGCACGCCCCTGGGCCCCGACGGCCGGCCGGCCCGATTCACAGTGCTGGGCATGGGAAAACTCGGCGGCATGGAACTGAACTACTCCAGCGACATCGACCTGATTTTCATTTATGATTCCGAGGGGAAAACCGACGGCAAACGGCCCGTCACCAATCACGAATTCTTCGATCTGCTCGCCCGGGAACTGGTCCGGCTGGTGACCGAACGCACGGAACTGGGCGGCGCGTATCGCGTGGATTTGCGGCTTCGGCCCGAAGGCGATCGCAGTCCGATGGTCATCAGCATGGAAAGCGCACTTAATTATTACGACCTGCGCGGCCGGACATGGGAGCGGCAGGCGTTCATCAAGGCCCGGCCGGTCGCCGGTTCGCCGGAGCTGGGCAAGGAATTTCTCGACCGGCTTACTCCCTGGATTTATAGGCGCTATCTAACGTCGGCCGACATCGCCGGCATCAAGGCCCTTAAGCGGCGCATCGAGCAGCAAACACGTCATGCCGGGGCGGACGACAGGGAAGTAAAAACCGGCCGCGGCGGCATCCGCGACGTGGAGTTCGTAATCCAGTTTCTACAGTTGCTCAACGGCGGCAGCCTGCCCGAACTGCACACGGCAAACACGCTCGAAGCACTCGCTCAACTGGAACAGGTCGGCTGCCTGACGAACCTGGAACGATCTCTGCTGGAAGAAAACTACAGTTTTTTGCGCAAGGTCGAACACCGCCTGCAAATAATGTTGGATTTGCAAACGCATATCCTGCCCCAAGACGACGCGGAACTGCGCAAACTGGCCTTGCGCATGGGTTACGCCGATGGGCCGGAAAAATCGGCCCTGGAAGCGTTCACGGCCGACTACCGCGGCAAAACGCAACTGAACCGCAAAATTCTGGACCACCTGCTGCACGACGCCTTCAGCGAGGACGAGAAAACGGCGGCCGAGGTGGACCTGGTGCTCGATCCCGACCCGCCCGAGCAGCGGATTCTGGAAGTTTTGGGAAAATATCCTTTCCGCGACGTCAAAGGGGCGTATCGCAACCTGATGGCTTTGGCCGAGGAGAAGATCCGTTTTCTTTCCACGCGGCGCTCTCGGCACTTCTTGGCCGCCATCGCCCCGCAACTGCTTTCGGCCATCGCGGCCACGGCCGATCCCGATTCCACGCTGGTCAATCTGGGCACGGTCAGCGATTCGCTGGGCGGCAAGGGCGTGCTGTGGGAACTGTTCAGTTTCAATCCGCCAAGTTTGACTTTATACGTGGAACTCTGCGCATATAGTCCTTATCTGTCCGGAATTCTCACCACCAACCCGGGCATGATCGACGGCCTGATGGACAGCCTTGTGCTCGATAAGCTGCCCGGCCGGCAGTGGCTGGAAAACACCCTGGACAGACTTTGCCGCGGGGCCGAAGACATCGAGCCGATCTTGCACAGTTTTAAAAACGATCAGCAGCTTTGCGTGGGCGTGCGCGATATTCTCGGCAAGGAGGACGTGCAGGCCGTCACCGGCGCATTAAGCGACATCGCTCAAACCTGTCTGGCTCAAATTGCCGCGCGCGAGTACGAGCGATTGGCGGAACGGTTCGGCACGCCGCGGATCGCCGCTGGCCGCCGCGCCGGCAAGCCCTGCGATTGGGTGATTTTGGGCATGGGCAAATTCGGCGGCAGGGAAATGAATTACCACAGCGACTTGGATATCGTGTTTCTGTACGAGGCCGACGGCCACACCGCCGCCGACTCGGAACAGTCCGCTCGGCAAACTACCACCAATCAACATTTTTTCAGCGAACTGGGGCAGCGGATCATCAAGACCGCCGGCCGACTGAGTTCCCTGGGCCGGCTGTACGAAGTCGACGCCCGCTTGCGTCCCACGGGCAAAAGCGGGGCATTGACCACCACTTTCAAGGAATTCGTGCGGTATTTTCTGTCCGGCGGCGGGCAACTTTGGGAGCGGCAGGCCTTGTGCAAGGCCCGCGTGGTTTACGGTTCCCAACGCGCCCGGCGCCTGGCCGACTCCGCCGTGGCCAAGGCGGCCTTCGGCCGGCGCTGGCGGAGGAAAGACGCCGAGGAAATCCGCGACATGCGCCGGCGATTGGAAGAAACAGCCTTGGCCGGCGATTTAAAACGCGGGACGGGCGGAATCGTGGATATTGAATTCCTTGTGCAAATGCTCCAGCTTCAACATGGCCGAAACAATCCCAAACTCCGCGAACCGAACACCTTGACGGCATTGCACGGACTGTATGCCGGCGGCCTGCTCTCGGCGGACGATTATGAACTGTTAGACGCCGGTTATCGGCTGCTGCGAACCGTCGAAGGCCGGCTGCGTTTGATGAACTCCACCGCCCGAGATCAACTTCCCCAAGACCACACCGAACTGGCCAAGCTCGCCCATCTGCTGCACTATCCCGGCGGCGACGGCTTGATGACGGATATCGAAAACGCCACCCGGCAGACCCGCCGCCGCTTCGAGCGGATCTTCCAGGAAGCGGGGAAAAAAACGCCGAACGCGGAACGATGAACTTCAGTATTCCGACTTCACCACTCGGCGCCCTGTACCGTCGGCAGGACGAAAATCTTTCCGTCGCCCATGCGTCCGGTGCGGGCGGATTCCACCAGGGTGCGGACCACTTCGTCGACCCTTTGATCCTCGACCCAGAGCATGATTTCCACCTTGGGCAGATAGGCGTTGGAGTATTCGCTGCCGCGGTATTCGTCCAGATAGCTTTTCTGCCGGCTGTAGCCTTTTACCTCGCGCACTTCGCACGCCTCCAGAGGCGCGTACTTAAGCGCATCCAGCACTTTCTCGACCAGAAACGGCTTTACAACGGCGATTACTTGTTTCACGATTTTTTATACCAATGTTAACTTAAAACAGCGCCTCACCGCGTGTTTACGCTGTGCGAAAACACGCTGATTTATGCATGATAGACGCGCTGTTTTAAATTAGAAAGCATATTATTTCAATTTATCCGATATATTTTTAATCTCGTCTTTTAAGCTTGGATCCAACTCCGCCGCCTTTTTCAGGTCCCTTTTGGCATCCTCGATATTATTTAAATTTGCACTGGCGATGGCCCTGTGTAAATACGCCCGGGCGTTTTTCGCTTGGTATTGGATGACTTGAGTGAAGTCGGACCTGGCTTCATTAAATTTGCCCAATCTAATTTGGGCGGCGCCTCGGCCATTATATGCCTCGATGAATTTCGGATTGACTTCCAAAGCCCGGGAAAAGTATTTAATGGCCATATCGTACTGCTCCAGTTGCATGTACGCTATTCCTCGATTGCAATAGGCCTCGGCATATTTGGGATTGATGTCAACGGCTTTGGTAAAGTCCGAAATGGCATCGGTGTATTTGTTTAATTTACCGTACTCTGCTCCTCTCATGTTATACGCCTCGGCATATTTCGGATTACATTCCAAGGCTTTTGTGAAATATGAGACGGCTTTATCCTGTTTGCCGGATTGACCAAATACAACTCCTAGAAGGAAGTATGCCTCGGCATCCTTGGGGCTTTGTGCAATGGCTTTGGCAAAGTCGGCGATTGCTTCGGAATTCCGGCCCGATTTAAAATATATGCTTCCCCGGCTTTTGTAGACGGCTGGAAAAATCGGTTTAAATTCGATGGCTTTGGTAAAGTCGGAAAC
>JBEKGL010000279.1:0-5625 GCA_050012815.1 Thermoguttaceae bacterium | reverse complement strand
TGGGCATCGACCGCCGCCAGGTGGTCAGTCCCACCTTCGTGCTCATCCAGGAATATCACGGGCAAAAAACCGTTTATCACATCGATGCCTATCGGCTGCGCGGCGAGGATGAATTTTTAGCCTTGGGACCGGACGAGTATTTCGAAAGCCCATGGCTGGTGCTCGTGGAATGGGCCGACCGCGTGCCGGGCTGTCTGCCCAGGGAAAGAGTGGATATCCGCGTGGAAATAACCGGCCCCGGCCGGCGGCAATTCGACATCACCGCAAGGGGCGAAAAGTACGAATCGGCGATCGCCGATTTAGCCGGAAAAATCGGCTGACTATTTTGGCCGACCATTAGACGGAAATGCGTTGCTGAAAGGCCACGCCATGTAACCAGAAGCCCGTATCGCCAACCTCGCGATTGCGGAGGATCTTTCCTAAAAACCAGGCCTTTTCATTGTCGGAGGCCCCCAGTCCGACTAGAATGTTGCCCAAGGGAAGCTGACCCGGATAAATGAAGGAGATCCCACCCTGAGACACATCGTGAGTCGTGACCCGGAATGTATGGCCTGACTGCAGGTTTAAGACGGGATTCGTCGGGTCCAGGAGTTGGATGGTGACGACGCTTCTTACCACCGTGCGCACATACATTCTCTGGGCGGCATACTGGTTGTCGGATATTTTTCTGGAGCCTTCAAGTATGTCAAGCGCGCAAGATGCGTTATATTTCTGCCTTTCCGAGTAATGTTCCAGGCTGTTCGTTTCCGCGTGGGAATCCTGGGCATTGCCAGACGAGGGCGTTGCCGCGATCATCTGCAGGATGTTGGAGGAAGATTCCATATCGGATTCGGTTCCGCCCAGACATCGCCATCCCATGTGGAGGATTTCCGGAGTCAAGTGGATGGCGTTCTTGCCCGGCGCGGGGAGCGATTTTACGACGTCCAGGCCCGACGTGCTCAGGTCGACGATTGCCGTCTCCGCGTCTTCGGGCACTTCTTTTCCTTCGTTATCTTGAACGATCTTTACGATCGGTTGAGCGAACTTCTCGCCGTTGCGGCGGAGCACCCGCGCTACGCTGCCGTCGCTCAGAACCACATAGCTGCCGATGGGAAAGAGCGATTGCACCATCAGCAGGGCGCGTACGACTTGCGGATCGAAATCGCCCGCCGCGGATTGACGCAGGATGCATTCCATCGCCGCATAAGGAGTTAGCGGCGGCCTGAACGGCCGGGGCGAAGTCAGCGCGTTATAGGCGTCGGAGACCGCGAGGATTTTCGCCATGAGATGTATACGTTCGCCGAAGCGGCCCTGCGGGTAACCCTTGCCATTGGGCCGCTCGTGAACCTGATAACAGATCAAGGGCACAGGCATGGATACCCCGCACATGTGATCCAACATCCTCTGTGTGTATATCGGATGCTTCATAATCTCGAAGAACTCGTCCTCGGTAAGTTGTCGGGGGGCTTCGCGGATTTCCTTGGGGACGGACGCCATTCCCCAGTCATGGATCAGTCCCGCAATTGCGATCGTCCGCACGTTTGGAGCATCCATGCCCATTTCCACGCCTATGGCCATGCCGAGAACCGCCATCCCCACGCAATGATCGCTAATGTCGCTTTGTTTAATGGCGTCGAGTTTGGAGGCAAGAGTGCAGTCTATATCCGAGGTGATGTCGTCCAGATAGCTTGCCGCCAGACGCGTCACCTCGCTCGAATTGATCTTGTTGCCTCGCAGGGCGTTGCGCATCAGATTGTCGACAAAGATACTCGTTTCCTTGTTCCTGTCGATCCGTTCCAAAAACTTCTCTCTGTGATAACTCTTGCACCCATGGTGGGTAATCTGGGAGAGAAGCGCGCTCTCCGAATTCACCACGAACAAAATGCCCGAGTCAACAATCTTGTCCAGACTTTTTACAATGCCTTCGTCCAATTGCCTGTTCTGTATCGGTTGCTCCCGTGTGTCGGAAAAAGTGAGACGCGAAAAGTCCTCTTTATGTAGTTGCACCTCATGAATATTGCGACTGTCCAATATGCGTTTAAAATTATGGGTAAAGACCATCCCCTCGGCCAACAACAACAGGCCGCCCTCGTCATAAAGGGGAAACCGTAGCGAGCGGCCCACGACCAAATCTTCAACCTTGGCCGTGACAAGATCTGCCGGAGGAGGAGCGCTGACAATTGTTGCGTCCGAAGCAGACGCTTCTTTCGGGAACGTTTCCGTAGTGGTCTCTGTACTCATTGGAAGATGCAAACTCCTTATGAAAATATAGTATGAAAGAAACACCAGGTAAAAAATATTTTCAGCCTTAACCAGCCCTGCGGGTGGTATGACTAACCTTGATTCCGTACTCATCTTGACAGACAGTGCTCTACCGCCCACTACCAGCCCCCACGCCTTTCGCTATAGTAAAGCTATACCTCATCCCTGAAAGAGCGGAAACATGCGATGGCCGATTCAAATCCAGTTGCTCCTGCCAGTGCTTTCGGTCGTGGTGATGGCCATTGTGCTGGCCAGCGCCGTTAGCGCGTATATGGGAGGCGAACACGCGCGCAAGACCCAGGACGATAACCTCCGCCGCGTGGTGGCCGCGCTTTCCGAAGCGCGATTCCCTTTAAGCGAACCAGTCCTGCGGCAAATGAGCGGGCTGTCCGGCGCCGAGTTCGTATTTTTCGCTCTCGACGACGTTC
The DNA here is from genome assembly GCA_050012815.1 of Thermoguttaceae bacterium. Taxonomy (GTDB): domain Bacteria; phylum Planctomycetota; class Planctomycetia; order Pirellulales; family Thermoguttaceae; genus JBEKIK01. Next base: position 2,956 of record JBEKGL010000279.1, on the reverse strand, counting down.
CTCAAGCCAGTACCTTGCGACTAAGCAAGGACGACCTGGAATTGCTTCAACGTCCGGCTGCCCATAAAGGGCCAAACACGCCCGGCGCCGATCACACGGTCTTGCTCTCGGGTCGCGTTTATCTTAGCCAACGCGTGCCGGTAAGAGAACGAGACCCGATTTTGCCGGCCGGATCGCTGATCGTGCTTTATCCCCAAGACCGCTGGTGGTCGGCCGTGCGCCAGGCTGCCTATCCGGCGCTCATGGCGGGCGCGGCGGCCGTGATCGCCGTGATACTGGTCACGACAATCCTCTCGCACCGCTTCGTGCGGCCGATTCATCGGCTTGGCAATCAAGCCGCGGCCATTGCCCGGGGAGATTTCAAAACCGTACCCCTTTCACGCCGCAACGACGAAATCCGCGACCTGACTCTGTCCATAAACCAGATGGCCCTGCAACTCGGCCGGTATGAAAACGAGGTCCGCCTCAACGAGCGGCTCCATACCCTGGGAAAGCTGGGAGCGGGAATGGCGCACCAACTCCGTAACGCGGCCACCGGCGGACTGATGGCCATCGAACTTCACAAGCGCCATTGTTCGGCCGGCGCGGGCAAGGAATCGCTGGACGTCGCCTTGCGCCAACTGCATTTGATGGAATCGTATTTACAGCGGTTTCTCATGCTCGGGCAGGCCCGGACCGCGCCTTTCGAAACCGTTTCGCTTGCGGCCGCGGTCGAAGACGCCCTGGACCTGATCCGCCCGGCGTGCGCTCACGCGGGCGTCGAGCTGATTTACTCGAAGCCCGACGCTCCCATCCTGGTGCACGGCGATCCCGACGCCTTGCGACAGCTTACCGTAAACTTGGCGCTCAATGCCGCGGAGGCCGCCGGAGGGCAACAAAATCGGCCGGCGAAAATCGTCGTTGACTTTCCTCCCATGGGCGAAGACCGCGCGGCTTTGCGCGTCCGCGATTCCGGCCCGGGGCCGGCCGGAGACGTGGCCCAACGATTGTTCGAGCCCTTCGTGTCCGGAAAACCGGAAGGCGCCGGCCTGGGACTTTTCCTGGCCCGACAGGTCGCCGAGGCCCATCACGGAACGATCCATTGGCGACGCGAAAATGATATGACCTGCTTTACCGTGGAATTTCCCCGCTGCAAATCATGACCTATCCCCCATTCTCTAACCCCTGGCCCCTGCCATGACGCACCTGTTGATTGTGGATGACGAACAAAGCATTTGCTGGGCCTTGAGCAAGATGGCCGAAGAGATGGGTTTGAGCGTCGCCTCGGCGGCCACGGCTGAAAACGGCCTGGAATCGGCGCGAGTCAAGCGCCCGGACGTCATCGTGCTGGACGTGCGCCTGCCCGGCATGGACGGCTTGACGGCGATGCAACATTTCCGCTCGTTGTTGGGTTCCGTGCCGATAATCGTGATCACCGCTTTCGGCGAATTAACCACGGCGGTGTCGGCCGTGCGTAACGGGGCGTTCGATTACCTGCTGAAACCTTTCGATTTGAACGTCGCCGAGCGGACCATTCGTCGGGCGTTGCACTGCGCGGCCCAACCGCCCGCGCCGCCAACCCCGCCGCCCAAAGACCGCGAGGAAATGATCGTGGGCAATTCCCCGGCCATCCAGGAAGTGTTCAAACGCATCGCCCTGGTCGCCCCGTCCGACGCCTGCGTGCACGTCCGCGGCGAAAGCGGCAGCGGCAAGGAATTGGTGGCCCGGGCGATCCATCGCTACAGCCGGCGCTCGGAATCCCCATTCATAGCCGTCAACGTCGCCTCATTGAATCCGTCCCTGGCCGAAAGCGAGTTGTTCGGGCACGTCAAGGGGGCGTTTACCGGCGCCGATCAGCCGCGAAAAGGATTCCTGGAGCAAGCCCACGGCGGCACCATCTTTTTAGACGAAATCGCCGACATTCCCATGGAAGTGCAGGTAAAGTTGCTGCGCGTGCTGGAACACGGCGAGATTTTGCCGGTCGGCGGCGAGCGGCCCGTGTACAGCGACTTCCGCCTGATTTCGGCCACGCATCAGAATCTCAGCCGGCGGGTGGCCGAAGGCTCGTTTCGCCACGATCTTTATTTCCGCCTGATTACCTTCGAGATCGAAATCCCTCCGCTGCGTCAGCGTCGCGAGGACATTCACGCCTTGACCGAGCATTTTCTCGACGTCTTGTCCGCTAAAAACGAAGGGCGGCATCCTTCGCTATCAGCCGAGGCATTCGCCGAATTGGAACGCCGCAATTGGCACGGCAACGTCCGCGAACTGCGCAACGCAGTCGAGCACGCGATGATCCTTGCCCAGGGCGGCATGATCGCCGTCGAACATCTTCCTCCGCCCATGCTTCCCGCAAGTATCGCCGATCCCGAACACCGGCTGGCAATCGCCGCGCTTATCGGGCAATGGGCGGAAATGCAACTCCAAGGTCCCAAAGACACCGGCGATCTGTATGAGCAATTGTTGAAACTCGTCGAACCGCCGCTGTTTCGCGCCGCAATGGAACACTCCGGCGGCCAATTCATCGCCGCCGCCCGAAAACTGGGAATCCATCGCACGACCCTGCGAAAAAAGTTGGAGGAGTTCACCGACAACGAATCGTAAACGACCGGGCCGGATCATAATCCCAACAATTTACCCAAAAAACCGCTTGCGGTTTCGCGATGAACAAATTTATGAAATCCTTACCCCGGAACGCCCAACGGGTCGGATACTGGCGCGTCGGCTGGGCTTGCCTCGGGCATTTTGCCGGTCAGTGATTTTCGCAATCGCCGCACGGCCGGCCACCAGTTTTGATAAGCGTGCATCGCCGCCCGGCCGACCAGACGCCGAGAAGCCACCGCCACGCGGCCGATCGTGTACGTCGCCGGACGCCAGCGGGCAAGCGCCTCTGTCATCGGCCCGATGCAATCTATGGCCTGCCATTGTCCGTCGGCGTGCAGCCGTTCCAGAATATGCCAGAACATCACCTGGCCCG
>JBEKGL010000278.1:0-5631 GCA_050012815.1 Thermoguttaceae bacterium | reverse complement strand
ACAGGGTTCAGGGTTCAGAGGGCAGAGGTTAGGGGATAGGGGATAATTAATGACGAAGTACTAATGACGAATGACGAAAGAATGTCGAATGACGAATGACGAAATCTGAATGTCGAATAAGATATTTTACCATTAGGAATTCGTCCTTCGTGCTTCTTTTGTCATTAGGATTTCGACATTCGTCATTTTCAATCAGGGGTGGGAATTTTTAATGCTCACCCAAGTATCCTCGTTGGCGGGCGATTTTTTCCAGTTTATCGACTACTTGATCGAGCGAAAGGCCGTCGGTCGAGATTTCGACGGCGTCCGGGGCGGGAACCAAAGAGCCTAAGGCCCGGGAGGAGTCTTCCTCGTCGCGGCGGGCTTGGGCGGCCAACACTTGTTCGATGCCGACCGGCTCGCCCTTGGCTTGCAAATCGCGGAGCCTGCGCCGGGCGCGTTCCCGGGGGCTGGCCGTTAGGAAGATTTTACACTCGGCGTTGGGGAAAGCCAGGGTCCCTTGATCGCGGCCCTCGGTTACGATGTTCTTTCCCTCTGCCGCTGCCCGTTGCAAATCGACCAGGCGCAGGCGGACTTGCTGATTGTCGGCCGCATATCGGGTAACGGCCGTGACTGCCGAGGTGCGGATTTCCTCGCTCACGTCCTCGCCGTCGAGATAGATGCGATCGTCTTCCAGGTTTAGATCCAAGCGTCTGGCCAGGTCGGCCAGGTCGCCGGGCTGATCCCAATCCAGTCCTTTGCGTTTCCCGGCCAGGGCCACCGCGCGGTACATCGCGCCGGTATCGAGGAAGGCGAATCCCAGCCTTCTGGCCAGAGCCCTGGCAACCGAACTTTTTCCCGCCCCAGCGGGACCGTCGATGGTTATAATCATGGACGTATATTGGTGTCAATCGCGTTCATGTAATTGGTCGCGGGTGGGATAAGGTCCGGGAGATCGCAATTTGGATTGACGCGCACGTTCAAGAAACCGCCGACGCGCGGCCGCTCGATCTTGATCCTCCGCGGGATTGCGAATGACAATCTCCGCCTCTACTCGATCACCTTTATGACAAGGCAGATCGGATAGATGTAATTCGCCGTCCGTTTGAACTATGGTTTCAATGTGAATAGGTTCCATTGTATCTCATTCCCGAAAAGTATCTTCCAATAGATTAATATATATTATCATCATGGTTACGCTTTGGCAACAACACCCTGGATGAACGTATTCACCGCGTCGGCGTGGGTGAGGTTTATGAGGTGGCCGCCGTTGGGGAGTAGTTCATCGGGCGCGACGTATTTTGCGGGAATGAGTCGATCGTGCGCCCCGTGGATTTGAAATATCGGCGTTCGCTCGAGCGGGTTCGGATTCCAGTTCAAAATCGCCGACACCGCCCAGTGCGTGAACCAGGGATCCGAATCGGAGAACATCTTGGCGCAAAGCCTGCGATGTTCCGGCATGAGCGAGCCGAACATCCGCAACGCCGGCAATGAAACGAATTTCGCGACCTTAATAGCGCCGGTCGGCACGATCGGCCAAAGATGACCCGCCGTTCGTAAAAACCCATTTACTCCCATTCGCGTCCGGCAACTGGCGATAAGGACAACAGCTTGCGGTTTTACGTGCCGGGCGATTTCGTAAGCCATCATTCCTCCCAACGAAACGCCGCCTAAAACAAACGGCTCGGTTTGTCTTTTGGCGATGACCTCGGATATGCGCGCGGCGTAGTCGGCCATGGTTTCGCCATGGCGAGGCGGAATCCAAGGCGGGACCCATAGATCGGGAAAGGCCGGACGCTGCCGCTCGAACAGACGCTCATCCGTGCCCAGGCCGGGAAGGAGAATCAGTTTTGGATATTGTTTCGACATATCGCGCTTTAAGTCGCAAGCGGCAATCGCAAGTTTATTTAACAAATATTGTTTCAACTTCGATCCACTGATATGGACCGATAGTTATGTTAATTTTATCGTCCTCGATCGGCAAACTAATGGGCGATGTTTTGCCGGGCTCGATTTTACACGCGGAGGCGACCGGTCGGAACGAGCGCAGGCCCAATTGGGCATGATGTCCTTCGGTTTCGAGCAGGTGAACGCGGAAGCCGATGATAGGCTTTGAGCCGGAGGCCGGTGACTGGAGGTCATCTGGAGGCATTGGATCCTGAACCCTGAACCCTGACCCCTGAACACTATCTTCGTCCCTAGTCCCTAGCCCCTGGCCCCTAACTCCCGGTCCCTCGCTCATTACAGGTTCCCAGCGGGTGGCGATAACGTTGCGATGGTCGAGATGGAACAGCCAACCGTGCTTCATGGGCGGCGAGGCGTAAGGAAAACATATCGTTTTCGGGGCTAAAAATCCCAAGGCCGCTGTCATGGCATTGGGCAGGTCGATGCCCACGCCCAGGCGGAAGCGGCGGGCGGTTTCGCCTTGAACGATAAGCAGCGTGTCGAGTTTCCGCGGTCCGATGCGGCGATGATAGGGCAGTCCGGCGCACAAGATCGTGGTGCGAAGCGAATCGGTGCGGACGTCGATAAAATGCGGCGATTCCAAACGCGTCAATTCGGTGGGCTGAGTCGTCAAATTCACGCCGCGAAAGAGCTTACTGGTCTCGTCGCTCCAAGCGAATCGGCAGGCGTAATATGAGTTCCAAGGATTCTGGCCGGGTTGGCGGTCGATGTCCAGTTCGATTTGCAATTCCAATACGCGCGAGCCGCTCCAGGCCCGGGCGGTTTGTTTAAATCCGGCAAGGCGGCAACCATTTCGATCGGTGATCTTTCCGCTGGAAACGATTTCGCCAAAAACCGGCCCCGGCGATGTAATGCGGATTTCATCGGCCGACATGATCGAATAATTGACGTCGCTTGCCGGGTCCTGCTCGCCGGCATGGGACATTCGCAAGGCGATTTGCTGGGCCAGGCGCGGATGCCGGCCGCGGTAATCGGAAATCGCCCGAATTGCGCCGGTGTGCGGGTCGATGATCGCCTCGAAAAACTCGTTGCGCAGGGTGTTTTCTTCGGCCAAAGGCGGAGCGGTTTTGTGTTTTTTTCCGAAGAGCCGGGCTTTTTTCCATCCCGTCTCCGGCGAAGGTTGCTTTTCCGCGCCCGGACCGATCCAGGCGAAGCCCATGCCCGGCAGATCGACCACCGCCTTGTCTTCTTCCGCCGCCAGGACCGGATCGGCAACATCCGGCGGAGCGTCGAGTTCGGTGAGATCAACGCCCAGGCGTTGCGAAAAGCTGCAAGGATTGGCGAGCAAATAGCCGGTGTATTGCGAATCGGCAAGCGGTTTTTCAGGTATGCCGGCAAGGGATTCGGAGAAGCGTTGCAAGGCGGAGTCGAGGGTTTGCTGGAGAAGTTGGTCTAGTTCGGGATTAGGAGGAGCGTTGGGATTGAGAGAATCTTCGACAATCGCCGGAATTTTTTGGAAATCCATCGCGAAACCGCAAGCGGTTCCTATTTTATGCTCGAAATCGCAAGCGGTTTCTTTTTTAAGCGTCAGCGCGGCTAGGGTATAAAGCGTTTGGGCCGACTCCCAGAGGGATCGCCGGCGATAATAACCGACCCAGCGGGAAATGGAATCCGCCCGGTTCGCGACAACGTCTTGGGCAATGTATGGCGAGCGGTACTGATCGGCATTGTATTTCACCCGCCGGAGGGCCGGTTTGGCTTGTTGGAAATAATCATCAAGCGTGCAAAAAGCGCCCAGCACTCGGGAGTAAGAAAAGATCCGCGCCAAGTCGTCGTACCAATGACAAACGCGGCCGGGCCAATGGGCAAATACCACGGTGGCCGGCTGGTCCAATTCCAGGGCATTGCCGAGATATTCAGGAAGTCGGAAAAAAGAATCGGCCCGATCGGCATCCAGCGGTATTTTTGCAAGTGCATCGAGCGACGTGCCGTCAAAACCTTCCCATTGCATGGAACTCTGGTTGCCCGTGGGAAACTGGCCGTCGTCGAGGGTAAAGTGCACCGCTGCCGTAAAGCCGGTTTTTGCGAGTATTTGCGGCAAAGCGGGGGTGAGTCCGAAGCGCCGCCGGCCAAAAACAACGGGCCGCCGATCCAGGATATGCTTATAGACTTTCAGCCCTCGTCGCAGATGGAACTCGACTGCGTCCGGGTGGAGCAAGGGCAACGGGACCTCGGCGAATTCGCCGCCCACGATGGAAACCGAGTTATCAGCCAAAACCTTTTTAAGCGCTTCCAATGAAGCCGGTTCGCGCGTGGCCATGTCTTGCAGCACTTCGGCGGAAATAAGCAGGTTGCGGGGCAATCCGGAGGTCAGGTCCTTAAGCAGCGATTCTCCCAAGGTGGTCGAGGCCGCCAGGGTGAAATCGATCAGCCGCGTCTCGACCGGATAAAAATACTCCCGGGCCTCGTGGAGCCGGTCAAAGGCCGATTGAAGCTCGCCTCTAGCCTCGGCAACGTCGCCTTGGACGGCCGCTTTGGCCGCGGCCAACACCACCGCGCGCAAGGCGGTCTCGTCGATATTGCTCATGTAGCGGAATTTTCTGGTCAATACTTCGACAACGAAACGGCAAAAACCCAAGGCCAGAAAATCGGCGGCCAGATGCGGGTCGATTGCCGCCCCCTTGCAGTCAAGACGCTCCAAGGCGGCTTGGACCATTTCCGGCCGGTGTTTTAATTTACGCAACAACAAAGCTCCGGAAGCCTCGGCCTTGGCCGGCCAACCGTCTGGCACGAGCGGTTCGCAGCACTCGGGCATGACGATCAGGCTCCCGGCCGGTTCCGGGGGGGGCTGATCGGCCGGATACCAACCTGGCACGGCTTGGGAACTATGGATTAAAGCGGGGTGCCATAACGCCGACCAGGCCGACAGCAGCTCCTCGCACTCGTCCGGATTGCGGTCGAGCCGCAAATCTTCAAGGCTGGAACAGGGCAGGAGTGTCGATAAACGATCGATTTTCATGGATCAAATAAAACCCAGTGCAATGCGAATATGTGCCTGTAGGTGTGTATTTCTTGTGTGTTTTTTTTTGATACAAATCGTGCCGTAACAATACATCCTTGTACTACTTATGGGGTATGGAGTTGTTTAGCTTAAATGATTATGAATGTACGAAAGCCCTGATTATAATGAGGAGATTACCGGAGGCCACCCTCTAACGCACTTTAACATAATAAACCAACCAATTAAGGAGGCTGGACTAACCAATTCAGGAGGCCGGACATTCTTGTCTGGCTGGAAAAGACAGGAAAGAATGCCCGCCCTCCCCAGGATGAAAAAGACAGGTAAGAATGCCTGTCCTCCCTGGTCGGAAAACACCGACAAGAATGCCCGCCCTGCCTAGCCGGAAAAAGACAGACAAGAAATGAGAGACAGACAAGAATGTCTGTCCTCCTGTTTAAACAAATATATGGCCCTAATTCAACTTAAAGACATCAGTAAGACGTATAAACTGGGCGAGGTCGAGGTCCACGCCTTGGCCGGGATTTCGCTAAACATCGAACGGGGAGAGTATTTGGCGCTGATGGGGCCGTCCGGATCGGGTAAATCGACGTTGATGAACACGCTGGGTTGTATCGACCACCCAAGCGGCGGCAGTTATTTGCTCGACGGCGAGGAGGTCGTTTCCATGTCTCTTGACCAGCGCGCCCGGCTGCGGAACCAGAAGATCGGTTTTATTTTTCAGAACT
>JBEKGL010000277.1:0-5639 GCA_050012815.1 Thermoguttaceae bacterium | reverse complement strand
ATTGCGGCGCCGGGCCACGTCCTCGGGCAAATCGCTGTATTCGATCACATGCGATCGGCCGTCCACTTGAACCACATTGCCAACCTTGTCCATCGGATCGCGCTTGGCAATTACCTGGGTGGTAAGTTCCGAACCGGCCAGAATGTGATAGCCGATGAACTCCGGCCCGCAGATATCGACAAGCGGATTATCGACTTGGAAGTAGAACAATTGGCTGATTCCGCGTTTCCGGGCGTCCTGCAATCCGCCGCTTGAGGCCAAGGCGGCCAACATGCCGCCGTGTCCGTCCGGGCTGACCGCGATTTGAGACGGAGATTCCAAAAGCACCTTGCCCGTTGCCGCATCCACCGCGGGCATGGTTCCTTGGCAAAAAACAAACAGGTCCTCCTCGGGCAGGCCGAAGCGGTCGTGCCGCTTGAAAAACTCCACGGTTTCGTCGTGTGTTTTTGGGCTTGTCATTAAATAAAGAGGAATGCGCACGCCATAACGGCGCGAGGCGGCGACGATTTTCTCCACGTGAATCGCAAACAGCGTGCGGCGCGACACCGGGGCGATGGGATACATGCCCTTGGGATGATCGAAACCCAGCCGAGTCCCTTGCCCTCCGGCCACCAGGATCGCCCCGACATGACCGGCGGCCAATGCTTCGCGTCCCCGTTGGCGGGCCTGTGGGGGAGTGAACGGATTTTGCGAGCTGTTTAAACGGATCGCCGGCGGAGGGGCCGCGCGGTCGGCCAACTCGCGGACATTGCCTTGATCGTTCCGGCGGGTATAAAGCCGATCGAGCAAAGCAAAGTCGATCCGGCGGATCTGCTGAGCAAGGTTCTCCCGTTGGCCGTCGTTTAATCGATCCCAAAAGGTTAACAGATGTTCTTGTCCATGCGGGGCCAAGATGGATAGAAGATTGTCTTTCATGTGGCTGAGTATCTCTCGGTTAATGAAAAAAAGCCGGAGGATTCCGTGTAACTCTCGGTGTATTCACCGCAACCCCCGGTGTATTCACCGGGGGCTAAATATTATGAATGACAAGTTAAATGTATACCAGTCCGACTGGAAGAAGTCAAGAAAGCCACAAGCCGCAAAACTTTTCCACGTGCCGATTGGGCCCGGGGATGCGTCTTACGGCTTGTTGCTAATATATATAAACGTCTCTTAAAACGTTACAATCATATCGATGGCGAAGGTGAACTGGCTGGAGCGAGTATAGTCACCGTAGGGAAGTTGGTTGGCCGGATTCCGCGGCCCGTCGTAGGCATCCCAACGGACTTCGGGACGGAAGACGAAGTTCGCATTCGGGCGGTAGTTCAGGCCGAGCGTGACGTCGTGGAAACTTCCGGCGAAACCGGGCTGGCCGCCCCATCCTTTATCGGTCCCCAGCAAGTTGCCGATGCCCGCGATCCGCGAGCCTTCCTCATCGCGTACCCATTCATACCGCGCGCCGGCCGACCATTTCTGATTCAGTTGGTATATTAATACTTCTTCCAGGCCGTACCAGTTGGCGTTCTGTCCGGGAGTGACAACTGAACCGTTCACCTCTTGGCCCACGTCATATTGCGAAGCGTACAGGAGTTTTTTCGTGAGTTGGTTGGTGTAGACGATATAGCAACTGTACCGGCTGCGCAAGCCCGTGAAACCCGTCTGATCCCCGGCATCGACCATCAGCGACAGTGTGGATTTTTTATCGTCGCTGGCCCATTTGCCGCCGCCCAGGTAATTCCAGGAATCGGTGGGATCCTCGAACATCTGCCAGCCGCGGTTGATCCCGTTGATTATTGTCCAGTTGTCGTTAAGTTTATAATCTGCTTGAAGACCGGTGACCAACAATGGATCGAAATAACCCCCCATTAAGTAGGTATGCGAGTAGAAGAAGTTAGCCGGCGCGGGCACGACCTCATAGCTGGTGAAGGTTGCGAAGTGTCCCATTTTGACGGTCAGATTGTTTACGGCCACCTCGCCGTAAAACTGCGGCAGGACCAGGCCGTAAAAACTATTCGGGTCGTCGAAGCGGTTCTCCAGGCCGTAGCATTGACCAAAGCGCCAATCGGTGCCTTCGATCAAGTCGATCCGGCCGCCAATGTCCCAGCCGCAACCGTCGGTATTCGTCTTTCGCTCGAAGAACAGCCACGCCTGATTCAATTGATACTCGTGGTCGCGGTCGTTGGTTATGTTCGGCCCATTGTACTGGTCGGCCGGGCCATCGGAATTGAACGTGATGCCCTGTTGAATCCAGCCGCCCATGGTGATATTGTGCTCCTGAAAAACACACGGCTGAGGCAAATGCCAGGGTTTCGGCGGATCGGGCGGCGCGGCATAACCGGTTTCATGGCTTTCCGTTGCTTCTTGGGAGGTATTCGGCGCCGGCTGCTCGGCGGCGGGCGTTTCCCGCGAATTTTTCGCATCGGTCCATAAAAAGGTGTCTTGCCCAGCCTGAGAAAGATCCGTGTTCGGATAGTTATCGTATTCGTACGCCGTCCGCACGGCCGAGGCAGGCTGACGGATCGAGTCTGCCGCCCACGTTGGAATTTCCGTTGCGATAAACATTATCGCCACACTCATGGCAATCAATGCCACCCGATTTAGCAGTTTCATCTTCATACTCCTTATAAGTGAAGTCTGAGTTACTATCGGAATAGAAAGAAGCTGCCAATAGGACGGGCGGCGTGGTAAATACTTTTTTAGACCGGATTGCGTGAGAAGATTAAGGGATTATGCCGTTAGGGTAAAATATGCGGCGTCGGCCGTGGCAGACGAGAAGCCTGGATTTTTAATTTTTGCCCGCTGTAAATACACGGCGGGTAATCAGAGCATTCCGCCAAACCCCGGGGTGTATTCACCGCAACCCCGGGTGTGTTCACCCGGGGCTAAGTAAATAGTATTACCCGCCGGTGAATTCATCGCGTAAGAATTGTGCGGCGGCGTCCCATTTTTCGGCGGCGGCGGAAAAGTCGACTTGCATGGGTTTGACGGTTTTAGGCGTTTCCAGGCGGATTTTTACGTTCACCCGCGGATTCAGGGGGATTTGCGCGCTACTGCCTTCGGCAAGTTTTGCCTCCACGGCCGGCGAAAGCAGATAATCCACCAATCGCCGGGCATTTTGCCTGTTTGCACCCCCCCGGATAATGGCCAATGTGTTGGGAATAAACAGCGTGCCCAGGCCGTCCCGACCCTGATCCGGGTATATGATCGCAACCGGCAGCCCTTTTTCCAACTCGATAATGGCGTCGTCGGTATCGGTTATTCCGAAAGCCAATTGTCCCCCGCCCACGGCAAGGGCCACTTGCTTGTTGCCGGAAAGGATTCGCACGTCGTTGGCTTTTAATTGTTTGAAAAAGGTTTTTGCTTTTTCGTCGCCCCAGGCCGCGAACAGGCAGGCCGCATGTGTGGCCGTGGTGCCAAAAAGCGGCTTGGCCATGCCGCAGCGCCCTTTCCAACGCGGATCGGCAAGATCGTTGATTGACGCGGGTCTTTCGGATTCTGGGATCAGCTTGGTGTTTACTATAAGCACCCTGGCCCGGGCAGCGAAGCCGTACCAAAAACCCTCCGGCGAGCGAAATTCGGCGGGATAATATTGGCCAATGGGCGAATCGTACGCTTCCAGCAGTCCCTGACGCTGTAGTCGCAGGGTATTGAGGATTTCATTATTCCAGAAAACATCGCAGCGAGGCCGGTTGCGTTCGGCCATAATGGCCCGGGCCAGTCCAACGGTTTTGGTCGATTCGGCGTCGAATTTCGGCCTGACGGCGATGCCCGCGGCGGCCGTGAAATCGTCGAAAATCGGCTGGGAGAATTCCGAGTCCAAGGCCGTGTAGACAACTACTTCCCGGCTGGATGAAGACCAGCAGCCGGCCATGGACAGAATGAGGATTGCAAATTGCAAACTGCAAAATGCAAATTGCAAATTGAACAATGAACCGTGCAAAATGGTTTTTGCAAAGCCGCGACCATTGGTCGCGGTATTTAGGGGGGTTAATTTATCCATTCTGAATCTCCTTTCTGATTTCACAAGATAGCGTATAATATTAAAAGGTATTTTGCAATCCACTAGCAATCGTTCCGTGATACATTAGCAAACGGATTCAACAAGATGATCTACCGAATTAACATTTATTTCACTGCCGGCCTTGTGCTTTTTGCATGTATTTTTGCCTGTGGCCGATTTGACTTTGCCAAAGCACTTGCGGCGGACAAAATCGTTACTCCGCAACAGCGTCCGATCGACGAAGCCAAGGCGTCGGCCGCCGGCATACACAAGCTCTCGGGCAAACGGCTTACGCTCCATACCGATGTAAGCGGTGAAGAAATAGACCGCCTGCCGGAAGTTTTCGATCAGGCTTTTTTACAGTATTGCGATTATTTTCACATTCCGAGCGACGAATTGGCCGACTGGCGGATGACGGGTTTTTTGATGAAGGACAAATCCCGATTCGTGCAAACCGGCCTGTTGCCCGGCGATTTGCCGGATTTTCCCCACGGTTTTTCGCTGAATTATGAACTCTGGATATACGATCAGTCCAGCGATTACTATCGCCGCCACCTGCTCTTGCACGAAGGAGTACACGGATTTATGAACACCGTGCTGGGCGGTTGCGGTCCGACGTGGTATATGGAAGGCATGGCCGAGATGCTGGCGACTCATGAGTTGAAAAACGGCCGGCTAGAGTTGAATTACTTCCCAAAAAATCGCAAGGAAACGCCGGATTGGGGACGAATAAAACTCATTAAAGACGCGGTTACCGGCAATCGAGCGCTATCGCTGCGGACGGTCATCGATGGGCCGCGTAACCTGCAAAAAGAAACCGAGTTGTATGCCTGGAGCTGGGCCGCCGCCGCTTTCCTGGATCGGCATCCGCGGTATCGCGACCGGTTCCGGGAGTTATATAAACACGTACGCCAGGCGGACTTCAACCAATATGTGTTCGAGGTTTTCAAAAACGACTGGCCGCAGTTAAACGAAGAGTGGCAAGTGTTTATCGCCGGCCTGGAATATGGATATGATATTCCACGCACTACAATCGATTTCGCCCCGGGCAAACCGCTGCCGGAAAAAGGGGGCGTTGTTGCCGTTGCTGCCGATCGGGGGTGGCAAAACAGCGGCGTTGCGTTGCTCTCGGGGGTAAAGTATCAATTGAAAGCATCAGGCCGGTATCAAGTGGCAAATCAGCCGAAAATCTGGTGGTGCGAACCCGGCGGAGTTTCGATTCGCTATTATCAAGGCCGGCCCTTGGGCGTTCTGCTGGCCGCCGTGAGGCCGGAGAATCCCTCTATGCGTTCCCAGGCAGAGCCAGGGAACGAGAAAAGCCTCTCTGCTTTTCTTCAGCCAATAACCGTCGGCCTGGGCACAACCATCGTGCCCGAGCAATCCGGCACTCTATTCTTAAAAATCAACGATTCGGCGGCCGAATTGGACGATAACGCTGGGGAATTAAAGGTGGAAATAGGAAAGGGAAACTAATTCCAAATCGCTTTAGAAAGGCAAATCGCGCTGGTCGCGGAGGCGGATGCCATCCAGGCGGTCGAGGAGTTGGCGTTTGCGATCGCTCTCGGGAAGTTTGGCAAGTTCGCGCTCGATCACGGACTGGCCAAAGGCTTTGGTTTCGGGCGAGGCGTAATCCATAAGATATTCGAGCAGGGTAGTTAGG
>JBEKGL010000276.1:0-6086 GCA_050012815.1 Thermoguttaceae bacterium | reverse complement strand
TGGTGTTGCCAGCACAACTATCTATCTACTGAATATGGGCACCAAGTTTGTCAATATTACAAGCCCCATCGAGTTCCGTCTGTATGGATTTGACGCGGGTTCATCCTCGGGTCAACTGCGCCTCCTCAATAATGCCTCCGTCAGTCCATACGGGCTGTTTGTTGAGGGAACGCTTCAGAGCGTAGTACAGCAAGAGGTGACGGTAGGCGTGTCGCCCACATCAGTGGCAGAGGACGGAACGACGAATTTGGTGTACACCTTCACGCGGACCGGAGGCACAACGGGCGCACTGACGGTGAACTTTAACGTGGGCGGCACCGCAGCATTTGGAGAGGACTACACCCAGTCTGGCGCGAGCACGTTCTCGGGCACGGTGGGGACTGTGACAATTGCGGACGGGAGCAGTACGGCAATGGTGACCATCGACCCCACGGCGGACAGCACAGTGGAGCCGGACGAGACGGCGATTCTGACGATCGCGGCGGGGACGGGCTACACGGTGGGCAGCCCCAGTGACGCCACGGGCACGATCACCAACGACGACAAGGGCAACATCACGATCAACGATGTGAGCTTGGCCGAAGGGTCGCCCAGTGGGACGACGGCCTTTACGTTCACTGTGAGTTTGAGCAACCCGGTGGCGTCGAACGTGACGGTGGACTACGCCACGGCGGACGGAACGGCGACCTCGGCGGACAGCGACTACACGGCGGCCAGCGGGACGGTGACGTTCACGGCCGGGGGCGCGCTGACGCAGACAGTGACGGTGAACGTGAACAAGGACAGCAAGGTGGAGGCGGACGAGACGTTCGTGGTGAACCTGAGCAACGCGAAGTTTGGCGGGGCCACGGATGCCACGCGGGCGGCGATTACCGACAGCCAAGGCGTGGGGACTATCACCAACGACGATGTAGCCAACATCACGATCAACGACGTGACGCTGGCGGAAGGTTCGCCCAGCGGGACGACGGCGTTTACGTTCACCGTGAGTTTGAGCAACCCTGTGGCGTCGAACGTGACGGTGGACTACGCCACGGCGAACGGGACGGCGACCACGGCGGACAGCGACTACACCGCGGCCAGCGGGACGCTGATGTTTACCGCCGGGGGCGCACTCACGCAGACAGTGGCCGTCAATGTGACGAAAGACAACAAGGCCGAGGCCGACGAGACATTCTACGTGAATCTCACCAACGCGAAATATGGCGGGGTCACGGACGCAACGCGGGCGGCGATTACCGACAGCCAAGGCGTGGGGACGATCACCAACGACGACACGCAGACCTGGGACGGCGGCGGCGGGGGAAATAATTTTTGGACCACAGCGGCCAATTGGGTCGGCGACGTGGCACCGATGCCGGGAAACAGCCTGGTATTTCCACAATTAGGCACGCCGGGACCACACTATGTCTACAATGACTTTACCAATGGGACAATTTTCGCTTCGATCACCGTTTCCGGCAGCGGTTATGTTTTTCAAGGCAATGTCTATCAATCATCGATGGTCGAAGTGCAGTCGAATATTAATGTTGAAGCAAATGCAATCAATACCGGCACATTGACCATCGGCGCGGGAGGCGTATTTACGATAAGCGCGCTTCCTTCCGGCCCACAATCTCAAGAAACTATTAACGACGTTGACATTGTTACAAATACCTCGGTAGATAACATAAAGACGGATCCCATTTCTTTAGACACCAGCTCTCTCGATCCGGTCGTGGCTTCCAATTCAGTCGTAATCGACCAACCTTTGCCGGCCGAGATCATCGATCAGATCCCGGTTCCCGCACCCATCGTTTTTGATCAACCTTTGCCGGTCGAAGCCATCGATACGGCCCCGGTTCCCGCACCAATCGCACTCAATCTGCCTTTATCGGCCACGCTTGTCGAAATACTACCAGGCCGGGAGTCAAATTCTAAAATCCGCGATTTCCTTTTCAGCCAACCGGAACATGAGGTCTTATTTCCATCGGCGCTGACGAATTCGCTTTCAAACGATGCTCCCGGCGTATTGCCTGGTTCAGAACACAGAAAAATATCGAATGTTTCGCTTGTCTTTGATAATGTTCCAGGGCAAAAAGCTTTCGTCCCGCAGGCTATTTTTTCCATTACGACGGCACGAGATACGGCTTTGCAACAAACGTTGCACGAGGATTGGCGTGCAGATTGGCTTTGGAATGATGATTTAGAAACAATCAAGAAGCGACAAAAGGCCAGTTTTTTTAGTGCGGTGCCCTAGGCATTGGCCTCGGTTCTAAAATATCGATGCGTAATGGGCTCCCTGCTGTAAATGGGGAGCAAAACTACGCGTGTTGTGGGCAGCATAAGAACAGGTCTCATTTGTCGCGCAGGTTAATGTCAGTTACAGCCTGACATATACCTTTTCAGTATTATCTCTAGTCGCAAACCGCACCCTATCTTGCAGGTGGCAGGTAAAAATCGTAAAATGATCTTTTAAGGGATTCTAACAATAGCCAGCCACCCTCACCCCCGGCCCCTCTCCCGCGACCAACCTTCGGTCGGTGCCCGGCGAGGGGAGTATTGTTAGAGTCCCTTAAAAAAATTTAATCTTAATCTGGTTATTTGTTCTCTGTGTTCTCCGTGTCTCCGTGGCGAGAAATCTGATTCTCCATATCAACTCGTGCTAGCAATGCAAGCAAGCGGGATTCCAGGTCATTTTGGCCGGCGATGAAATCTATCTCCACCCGAATCGCCCAAAGCGGCAGACGGCCGAGTTGATCCAGACCGATTTTGACCAGATCTTTGTGCGTGCATAGCACCGCTTTTGCGCCAAGATTTTCGGCCCAAACGGCCAACGAGTCCATATCGGCCCGGGAGTAACAATGATGGTCGGGAAACTCGCGGAAGCCGGCCAAGGCGTATCCGCACGAATGAATTGTGTGCCGGAATCCGGCTGGGTTGCCCAGGCCGCAAAACGCAGCCACCGGAAGGCCGTTGAGCGAATCCAACGCCGCCTGCCGGCCGGTTGCTGAAATCAATTCTATTGCTGCATGACGGACCTCGGCCCATGCCGAGTGCGGGGCCATGCTTTGCACGCGGCGACGGATATCTTCCCGCCGGGATGGATCGATGGCGTTGGAGCGGGAGAGTATTATTACGTCGGCCCTGCGCAGCCCGGCGAGCGGCTCGCGCAACGTCCCGCGGGGAAAAACATGCTCGAATCCGAAGGGCTCCAGGGCGTCCAGCAGTACGATATCCAGGTCCCGGGCAAGCCGGCGATGCTGGAATCCGTCGTCCAGCACGATCAACTGCGTTTCCAATTCCTCGACGGCGATTTTAGCGGCGGCTGCGCGATCGGGGTTTTGCACGTGCGGCACGTCGGGGAGTTTTTGCTCCAGTTCGCGGGCTTCGTCGTTCCGCCCGCCTTCCTCTGCCCGATACCCGCGGCTGACAATCGCCACGCGCACTTGATGGCCGCGAAACCATCGTGCGATCCACTGGACCAGCGGCGTTTTGCCGGTCCCACCCAGGGTGATATTGCCCACGCTGACCACCGGCACGGCCGCGCGATGGATCATGGCCCTGCCCTGATCGTAGCGTCGATTGCGCCACGACATGGCCAGCGCGTAAGGCGTTTCGGCCAGACGCAGCACCCTGCGCAAAATCGCCGCCCCCGGCCCTCGCCGCTGGCCACTGATTATATCTCGAAACGTGGAATCACGGGTCAATCGATACTCCTACATGGCGCAGATAGAATGGAAAAAGAGCTGCGTCCCATTTTATTCTCCTTTTATTCTCTTCTGCTGGATGCCTTGCGGGTGGTCCTCCGGCGAACACAGGGGGGTTGCCTCCTTAAAAATTGTAGTAGTATCTGACAACAATTACATTATTGGTCTTATCATTCATAACGCAATATAGATGTCCCTTCCATTCGCCGCCTGGTAGGTACTCGGCAGAAACGTAATAATCAATATCCTTATCTTGTTTCAATGATGAAAGAGCTGCCGGCATATATTCATAGACAAGGCGAACCACACTGTAATTACTGTTCACGAGGGAGAGTTTCCAACGGTGAACCATTAAGTCAAGCAACTCCGGCGTGGCGTCACATTTCCAATAGTAATCATCGTGTGGGCCACTATACACAACAAGATTAGTAACATGAATATTTCTTTGCCCTGCATCTTTAAGAAGCTCAACAAGCGATTCCGGCCACTCGTATCTGGCCAGAATCCGTCCGCTAATAGGCGCTTCTGATCTATTAATCCAATAGTGGATCGTTGACGCCGAGATCCCTACTATCAAAACAAGTACAGCAGAAAAGACAAATAGCTGCGCTAGCCTTCTGATTGACATCTGATTTCTCCAGAAAGGTGAAAAAATGGCACGCGGCTCTTTTTTTCATCTTTTCTTTACACCGCTGCATTACTCTGATTTATCATTATTTGGTTGAACTGCAGGATTCGGATATCGCCTCGGGGCAGGTGGGTGATGATTTCCAACTCTCCGCCAAGGGCTTGGATCAATCGGTGGAGCGTGCTTACCTGCATGTCATCCTGATTTTCCAGTTTCGACATGCTCGGTTGCGTGATACCCAATGCCGCCGCTAATTCTTCCTGAGTAAGGCCCACCGATTTTCTGATCTCGGCAAGCAGCATCTCGGTCATCATCTCCTTGGCTTGCATTTCCGCCTGAGAGAGTTGCACGGCGCTCAGTCGATCTCGTAATTTCCGATATTTATTGGCCATTCATTCACTACTCGCGGCACAAGTGCCGCGGCTAACCTTTAGCTTCCAATGCAATCTTTGTCAGTTCCTTCACGTTGTCGATTTCCTCGGGCTTTTCGAAGCCGACGACCATTACATCGACCGAGCCCAGGCCGAGTACATAGCGGATCGAGCTCGCGCGTTTGTCCGGATCGTCGCGCCAGCGGCCTTGACCGATGATCTTCATGCCGATTACGCCTTTGCCGGCGTCGTGGATCTTTTTTAGCGCCGGCGCGACATTTTTCGGCGGGCCGTCCATGTACGCGCCCTCGGGATTGATGCGGGCATGAACGACGTCCACCCAAGGCTCCTGGGCCGCCGCTTCCAGGGCCGGTATCGAATGGCACGTGACGCCATGCGCGCGGATCAGTCCTGTTTCGCGCAGGGATTCCAATAGGTCCATCTGTTTTCGCATTTTTTGTGGCCAGTCGGAGTCGGTCATGCAATGAATCTGCACCAGATCGAGATAATCGGTGCCGTATTCCTTCAGAAATCGTTTCACAGCTACGTCGGCGTCGTCGCGTTTATCCTCGGGCAGACCGCCTGGAAGGAACCAGATTTTGGAGACCAGCGTGTAGCCGTCGCGGGGTTTATCCTTTAGTACGCGGCCCACGATGGAATGAGAACCGTAAAGATCGGCCATGTCGAAATAGCGGATTCCCTTGTCGTAGGCGGCGGCGATGACCTGCTGGAATTTATCGATGCCCATTCTGATCTGCCGCGAGCTGCGCATAATGCCCTGCACGCCGGTGCCCATGCCGATCCGCGAGACCTTAAGCCGCTTGCCCAAGGGGACCAGTGCCGTTGGATCGACGTCCGCAGTGGCCGGCTGGGCGGGACCAGTGCCGTTGGATCGACGTCCGCAGTGGCCGGCTGGGCGAGCAACGGCCCCTTGGCAACCAGCAATCCGGCCGTGCCCAAGGCGGCCGCCGTTTCCAAAAATCTACGTCGATGGATTTTCATGGCTGCTTCTCCTATGGACAAAAAGTTGACAATACAATAGAAAAAGAGTTGCGTCCCCTTTTCTCATCTTTTATCATCCTTTTCTTTTAACGAGGAAATATTTAATTGCTCAGTCGTATTGTTACTGATCGCGTTTGGTCCGTGTAGATGTCGGAGATAGGTACTGGCGATTTCATATCGTCGAACCATTCCCAGGACATGACACTGTTCCAAGTCATCGACGATCGGCAATGCCAACAAATCGTTTTCAACGAATAGCTCCTGTGCCCGGTCTAATGAGTCGTCTTGTTGAATCGGGCTTATGTCGGTCAACATGATATCTGTGACAAGAATAAGCGGTTTGGCATTTGGCGACTGCGTGGCATAGTGTAGTTCTTCCAAGTTAACCACGCCCAC
>JBEKGL010000275.1:0-5641 GCA_050012815.1 Thermoguttaceae bacterium | reverse complement strand
CTGGGCAAAAAGGAAGAACATCTGCTGGCCCTGCAAACCGAGATGTCGCAGGCCGCATCGCAGATTTTCCGCCAACTGACCGACGCCGATCTGAAATTCGGCCCGATCCGCAACGACAAGGGCCAATTAATCGAGCTCAGTCACGCCACCTTCAGCACGCTTCTGCACTCGCCCAGGCGGAATGTGCGCAAAACGGCGTTTCACCAATACTATCGCGTGTTTGCCGAACATCAACACGCTTTGGCGGCCTCGCTGGCGGCCTCGGTCCAGCGCGACATTTATTACGCCCGGGCGCGGAACTATCCAAACGCTTTGGAATCGGCTCTGTTTCCCGACCGCATGCCCGTAAAGGTCTACGACAACCTGATCGACTCGGTCCATCGCCATCTGCCGGCAGTGCATCGTTACTACGACCTGCGGCGGCGGAAAATGCGGCTCCGCGATATCCATCATTACGATACCTACGTGCCGATACTGGCCGATCTGCAAACCCGGCGAAACTGGAACCAGGCCGTACAGACCGTCATTGCCGCATTGGAACCCTTGGGCGGCGACTACCGCGGTGCCTTGGAAAAAGGACTCGCCGGGCGCTGGTGTGACCGGTACGAAAACCGCGGCAAACAGAGCGGGGCATTTAGCAGCGGCTCTTACGACGGCGATCCCTATATCCTCATGAATTATCAGCCCGACGTGCTGGACCACGTGTTCACGCTGGCCCACGAGGCCGGGCATTCGATGCACAGTTGTCTTTCGGCCAAAAATCAACCCTACGTTTACTACAACTATGTGATCTTTGTGGCCGAGGTGGCCAGCACCTTTAACGAGCAACTTTTAAGTCACTATCTTCTCGATCATGCACGCAACGACAAAGAACGGGCGTTTTTGATCAACCGGCAGATCGACGCCATGCGCGGCACGATCATCCGGCAGACGATGTTCGCCGAATTCGAGAAGATCGCACACCATTCGGTCGAATCGGGCGAGCCGCTGACGCTCGATAAATGCCGGGAAATCTACCGGCAATTGCTCAAACTATATTTCGGCCCCGAATTCACACTTGACGACGAACTCAGCCTGGAATGTCTGCGGATTCCACACTTTTATCGGGCGTTTTACGTGTACAAATACGCCACCGGCATGTCGGCAGCCATAGCCCTGGCCGACAGAGTTTTAAACGGCGGAAAAAAAGAACTCGACGCCTACCTGAACTTCCTAAAATCCGGCTGTTCAAAAGACCCGCTCGATCTATTGCGCGACGCCGGCGTGGATATGGAACAACCCAATGCCGTAGACACCGCGCTCACCCAATTCGGAAAACTAGTCGAAGAACTCGACAAGTTGTTGTAGATAATAGTGGACAGTGTTTGTTTAAATTTTATCTTTCATCCCTCTTCATTTTCCTACATTGGCTTAACCGTTGTGACCCACAAAAACGCCGTGCCCGCTTCATCCGTGCGGACCTCGAATTGCAGGCCCGCGCGAAAGAGCATTGTTCCCAGGGCCATGCTGTAGTTCGTGCGCGTGCGGGGGAAGGAGACCATCGCCTTGGCCGGATCGATTTTGTATTTGGCCAGGGCCGCGCGATCGTACAGGACCGGCGTTTTCAGCCGTTTGCCGATCGTTTCCAGGACCGTGGCCGTGGAAACATCCTGCACGTTCACATTAAGAAACTCGAACAAGCCGGGCAGAACTTCCGGCAGCGGGCTTTCCGGCTTTCGGCCCACGGGCCAAAATTCCTTAATATTGGGTTGAGCTTTTAGCACGGCGTATTTTATTTGATTGCCCGCTGCTTGCGGCACTAAACAATAACCGGCCGGCCGCAACAAAAAGGCCAATGTCGTGCCGCAACTCAGGCCGTTGAGTTCATCTTCCACTTTATCGTCGCCCAAGGACTCTTTAAAATCGTTTTCAAATTTAACGGCAAATGAAATTATTCGGGTGATCTTTTCCGCCGCCTCGCGACACGACATGCCTTTTGTTGAAAAACTGACCGGCGCTGCCAAATCTTTTTTGACCTGTTCTAATTGCAAAGCCGTCAGGCCGAAGGCGACGAGTTTCGGCCGCTTGTCGGGCGGGCCGTTTTGGGCCAGATCGTCTAACCATTGGGCGAGCCGCTTCACTTCGCCGCGTTTGAACCGGGCGCCGGGCAGCAGCAGTTCATCGCCCGAAACCACCCGGCCGGTGACAATATATAGCGGACGGTCGGCCGTGCCCTGGATTTCGATGCTCACTTTGTCTGTTTCCGTACCAGTGCGTAGGCGGACGTTTTTGATTCCAGCGCCGTCCAAGGTTTGTCCCCAGTCCTGAAAGCTGAGGGCCATGCCCCGGGCGTCGCCCACCAATTCCAACCGCACCTGCCCGGCCGCCTCGGTTCTTGCCGAACCAGCGGACAATAAAAAAATCATAAGCGCCGTCAGAATCAGAAAACGTTGAATGTGCATTTGTGTATTAGGAATTAAGGATTGGCTCTGATCATTGAATCAATGCTCAAATCAGTGAATCTAGGGAAATTATAGCATAGTTACCGAAAGCGGTTTTATTCGGCATTCGACATTCTTGCTTAGTAATTTTCCCGGTCCCCGGTTCTTCACCCCTAGCCCCTAATGAGAAAATTTGTCAAAATAACGATCAACAGTTGACCGCATATATGCAAAGGAGTTTGTCATGGCGCGACCAGTAACGATGTTCACCGGCCAGTGGGCCGATTTGCCCTTGGCCGATTTGGCCCGCAAGTGCAAGGGGTTTGGTTACGACGGCCTGGAATTGGCCTGCTGGGGCAATCATTTCGAGGTGCAAAAGGCCCTGGAAGACGACGGTTATTGTGCCAAAAAACGGGAACTCTTGGAAAAGAACAACATGCAGGTGTTCGCCATCAGCGCCCACCTGGTCGGCCAGGCCGTGCTGGACAACATCGACGCCCGGCACAAGGCCATCCTGCCCGATTACGTCTGGGGCGACGGCGATCCGGCGGGCGTAAACGCCCGGGCGGCCGAGGAACTGAAGAACACGGCCCGGGCCGCGCAAAAACTCGGCGTGGAAGTGGTCAACGGCTTCACGGGTTCGAGTATCTGGCATTTGCTCTATTCTTTTCCGCCGGTGCCGCCGCAGATGATCGACGACGGATACAAGCTCTTTGCCGAACGCTTTAATCCGATTTTGGACGTGTTCGGCGAGTGCGGCGTGAAATTCGCCTTGGAAGTGCATCCCACGGAGATAGCCTTTGATCTGTATTCGGCCCAGCGGGCGTTGGAAGCGATCGACCGCCGCGAGGAGTTCGGTTTCAATTTCGATCCCAGCCATTTGCAGTGGCAAGGCGTCGATCCGGTGGAATTCATCCGCGCGCTGCCCGACCGGATTTATCACGTACACATGAAAGACGTGATTGTGACGCTCAACGGGCAAAGCGGAATACTTTCCAGCCATCTGAACTTCGGCGATCCGAAGCGCGGCTGGGATTTCCGGTCGCTGGGCCGGGGCGGGGTGAATTTCGAGGAAATCGTCCGCGCATTAAATCACATCGGCTATACCGGTCCTCTATCGGTGGAATGGGAAGACAGCGGCATGGACCGCGATCAGGGCGCGAAAGAGGCCTGCGATTTCGTGAAAAGAATCGACTTCGAACCCAGCCGCGTCGCCTTCGACGCCGCGTTTGACAAGCAATAGTGGCTAGTGGTCAGGGTTCAGGGTTCAGAAATCCACCATAAGATCAAACCCAAAACCATAAATCCTGAACCATGACCACTGAACCCTGAACCCTGTCTCTTCCTTTGAAAACCTCCATATTCCGGGCGTTTTGCCAGTATTGCGGATTGCATGGTACAATATAGAGAGAACGCCCGGTGCAAGCGCCGGGGCTAAACGGAACAGTATCTTTAACGATTTTCCTCCTTCACAGCCGCGATTTATTTGGTTTATGCCTCGTCTCAGTCGATCCGTAATTTGTTTATTGTCAATCGCGTGTTCGGCCGTCTCGATGTTGATCGGATCGAATTGCCCTGCCGCCGTGGATGAACAGCAGCGCGCCGCGCAGAGTTTGCAGGCCAAATACGCCGACGACTTAAAGCAGTTGGCCGTCTGGTGCGAGGAAAAGGGCCTGAAGGAACAATCGCGACAAACTCTGGCCGTGCTTGGCCCGCACGATCCGCTAAAGTTTTACCTTCCCGTATTGCCCGTCGATATCGGCCCGGTCAAACTGCCCGAGGACGCCTCGAAGGACGTTGTCGAGTGGAACTCGCGGCTTAACAAGTTGCGGAGCGATCAGGCCGCCGCACTTTACGATCTGGCGCGGCGCGCGGTGCGGACTCGCCACGCCGGATTGGCCATGGACCTGGTTCTGGAAGCGATCCGCGCCAATCCGGACAACGAATCCCTGCGCCGTCTGCTGGGTTATCAAAAGTATCAAAACCAATGGCACACGATTTACGAGGTAAAAAAACTCCGCTCTGGCATGGTGTGGAACGACAAGTTCGGCTGGCTGCTCAAGTCCCAAGTGCGCCACTACGAAGACGGCCAGCGCTATTTTGACGGCAAATGGATCACCGCCGCCGAGGACGCCCGGCGACATGGAGATATCAATTCCGGCTGGATCATTGAAACCGAACATTATTCCATCCGCACGAACCACGGCATCGAGGCGGGAGTAGCGCTGGGATCGAAACTCGAAGATTTGTATCGCCTTTGGGAGCAGATGTTCATCCGTTACTTCGCCTCCGAGTCCGACGTGATCGCCCTGTTCGACGGCCGGGCCAGAATCCAACACGCGGCGCCGATACAGCTTAAAGTGGTCTGCTTCCGCGATCATGACGACTACATCCGCACCCTGCAGCCGACAATGCCGAACATCGGAATCTCAGTCGGCTTATATCTCGATTCCACGCAAACCGCCTACTTTTTCGCCGGCAAAGACAGCGATGATCGGAACATCTACCACGAAGCCGCGCACCAATTATTTCACGAATCGCGCAAGGTGGCCCACAACGTCGGTCAAAACGGCAATTTTTGGGTCATCGAAGGCATCGCCATGTACCTGGAATCGCTCAAAAAAGAGGACGGCTATTACGTGCTGGGTGGTTTCGACGACGAGCGCATGCTTGCCGCCCGGTACCGACTGCTGCACGATGACTTCTACGTGCCCCTGGAGCAACTGACCGGCTACGGCATGGAAAAACTGCAAAACGATCCGAAAATCGCCATGCTCTACAGCCAATCGGCCGGGCTGACGAATTTTCTGATCCATTACAACCGCGGCTGTTATCGCGACGCCTTGGTGTCTTATCTTACGGCAATCTACACCGGCCGCGACGGTCCCGACACCCTCGCCCAACTCACCGGCGTCGATTACGGCGAATTGGACAAACAGTATCGCCAGTACATGGAACAAGCCGGGGAAAAGTAAGAGATAAGGATTGGGGATTGGGGATAATGCTTAATGCGGCGCGAAAAAAGTAATAGTTTTTTCATGGGGTGTTAGGAGTTTTTTCTCATCTAAGCGATATTTCATTTTTTGGCAATTTTCGGGTGACGGAAGGGCTTGGAAAATAAGGGGTTATGGTGCCGCTTTTTTGGGCAATGGAGTGCTTAAAAAGTATCAGGGGAGTTTTGGGGATCGGGGTGCGCGCAAGTCGTTTGATGGATAGGTAGT
>JBEKGL010000274.1:0-5695 GCA_050012815.1 Thermoguttaceae bacterium | reverse complement strand
CCGTGGGCGTGGAACTGAAAACGCTGGCCGACTTTCCCGGCGTGGTTCCGGTGCCCGAAGACGGCGAGACTTTCGCGGCCAATGCCGTTTTGAAGGCGGCCGGATACGCCCGGCAACTGCGCCGCTGGGTATTGGCCGACGACAGCGGGCTTTTGGTCGATGTTCTGGACGGCCGGCCCGGAGTCCTTTCCGCACGTTTTACCGGTGACGACGCCACGGACGAGGGCAACAACCTTCTTTTACTGGAACTGCTGGGCGACACTCCAATTGAAAAGCGCTCGGCCCAATTCGTCTGCCATATCGCCTTGGCCGATCCGGAAGGCTCGATCCGGGCCGAGAGCGAGGCGGCATGTCGCGGGCGGATTCTTTTCCAGCCCCGGGGCAACAACGGTTTTGGCTACGATCCCTTGTTCGAAATCGCCGAATATCACCGCTCCTTCGCCGAATTCGGCCCCTTGGTAAAAGCCTGCCTAAGCCATCGCGCCCGGGCGGCGCGGCTCATGATCCCGCGCTTGATGCAATTGGTCGATTCAGGAAAAATGGGGGATTAAAAGCGAATAATACAACACGGAGACACGGAGGTCACGGAGTTTTCGGTTATCAGTTTTCAGTAATCAGTTTTCATTCCTCCGGCCCACAGCCTACAGCCTTATGTTTTCATCCCTCATCCCTCATCCTTCATCCTTCATCCTTTTTCTTCCGTGTCTCCGTGGTGAGTTTTCTGTTGTTGTAAGCCTTATGAATTATTGGGAAGTGCCGCCAACTGCCGGGGCATTGTCAGCGACACTTCCCGGATAAAAAGAATCCGGCCTGGAACGGAGTTATGTATAAAATCCAGGCAAATGACGCTTTTGTTTGTATAATATCCCGGCAAGGATGCATAAAAAGCCGGTGGCCAACAGTCCAATAGTCGCCGGTTCGGGGACGACGGTTAATACCAAATCGTTACCTAACGTGGACAACGAAGCCGGCAAGCCGCCGATTGTACCGGAGAAGTTGGTTCCCAAACTACCCTGGATACTGCCCGCGTCGATTAAGACGTACGTTCCGATGCCAAAGTCGTTGAGCGGGTTGAAGGTGAAATCGGAAAACTGTTGAGTGTTTAGAAACAAGGTCGAGCCGGTCATGGCTATCTTGTCGCTGGCTGAGGTACTATCTAAATCGAAGTTCAGCAGTGCGCCGGAGTTCAAGGTCAGGTTGCCCGCAATCGTAAGCACGCCGGTGGAGTCGCCTGGGGCGATATGGCTGCCCTGTGTGGCTACGATATTACCGATCACATTGCCGTTGCCCTGAAGGATTTGCATGCTGTTAAGGCTGAATCCCCCGTAGGAGTTTTTCGCACTTGTATCTAAGATGCCTCCGCTAAGGACGTCGATTATCGCTGAAGAGCCGATTGTTCCGGTTCTGCTTAAGGTCAGCGTGCCGGCAGAGATATTCGTATTGCCGCCATATGTGTTGCTGGCGCTGAGCGTCAGCGTTCCCGAGCCGAGTTTATTCAGCCCGCCGTCGCCGGAAAGCACGCCGGAAAGCGTGACCGCATAGCCCGCGGTGTCGATATTCGCGTTGCCATTGATCCCGGTCAGTGTCATGGGCAGTGATATAGAAAGATTCCCGCTCGCCTGAAGCGTTCCCCCGCCGAAATTGAACGAGGCATTGCCGGAATATTTAGTGATTGAACTCGTAATAAGCGTTCCACCATTTAAATTGTATGTCCCATTGGTGCCGGCAAATACGAGCAAGGATACTTTGTTGGTTCCTCCGGATTGATTGAAAGTTCCACTGCCTTGTCCACCTATATCTTCTTGGGGGGCATTTAAGGCTCCCGTATCGCTAAGGTTGTAGGTTCCACTTGCAGTTGAATTTGACCCCAATTCGAGTCCGCTAGCATTATTTATTCCTCCAGATTGAGTAAAAACACCATTGCCCTCATCACCGATAGTCTCGTCGGCGTTTAAGACTCCCGTATCGCTAAGGTTGTAGGTTCCACTTGCAGTTGAATTTAACCCCAATCTGAGCCAGTTGGCATTATTTATTCCTCCAGATTGAGTAAAAACACCATTGCCATCATAACCGATAGCCTCATACAAGCTTACGTTTAGTTGTCCTATAGCAGTAAGATTATATGATCCGCTGAAACCTTGGTATTTTCCAAGATACAACAAAAAGGCTGAATTAGTTCCACCTGAGTGGTTAAAGGTTCCGGATCCATAAATCCCAATTTCTTCTATCTCTTCTACAATTACTTGTCCCGTACCACTCAAATCGTAGGACCCAGATGCATTGGTGGCGCCGTAGTAAGAGCCGTCTCCAAATAAGAGGTAACGACACTTATTGATTCCGCCTGTTTGTATAAAGGAACCAGTGCCCCCGTTCCCCATAAGCTCACCATCACTCGCAATCAGTTGTCCGGAACCGCTGAGTTGATAGACTCCTTTGCCGCTAGTATGGCGTCCAAGGTATAGATCGGGCGTTGTGTTGGTTCCCGCCGTCTGAATGAAGGTTCCAGTGCCAGTGTCACCGACAGTTTCCCTCGCGGTTAGACTTCCGCCGTTCATTTCTACCGTTCCCGTGTTGGCGCCGCCTATACGAAGGAATTTGCAGGTTTCATCCGATTGGCTTATTGTCGCCGTGCCGCCGTTTGTGATATAAGCAGTATCAGAACTGGTTGGCTCGACGCCAAGGCTCCACGGGCATGGACTAGTGTCGGACCAATCGCCTGAAGCCACGTTCCAAGAGTTATCTGCCGCTGAAGCGAAGGACGAAGTGAAAAGCAGGATCGCAGTCGTCAAGAAATAACATAACGCTTTTAGCCAAGTTCTACACATGGCCGACCTCCTTCTTTCTACGGAAACGCGCAGCGGCCAAGAAGGAAGTCTTTGAAAGATGAGAGCTAAATGAACAAGAATAGAGAAACTAATAATTCAACACTAACATGACACGCGCCATTTATCGCTCATCATTCATTGCTTACCTGCTTATGCTCCTGGGAATCCGTAGTATTAAGTAAAATGTAGGAATGAGAAAAAATCGCCACGATATATTAAAAACTGCCCCAAAACAGAATAAATATGTATATACTGGGCATTGATGGCGAAACAAGAAGCAAATCTACCCAGTGGTGCTCTACACCCCTGATTATAGCGGTATTCCGGACCTTGTCAACAACCATTTTTCGCATAATACTGCTGTTTTTATTATTATTTAGCAAATTACAGTATAAAACAATTGAAGCATAATCTCTTTTCACCACGAAAGAGCGAAAGAACGAAAAAACGAAATGTAAAGAACTGTTTCTTTTTCGTGTTTTCGTACCTTCGTGTTTTCGTGATAAATAATTGCTATTTTACGAAGTTCGCTGCTAACGGCTAAAGTGATATCTGATTTTATTATTCAGGTTTATTCCCCCGACTTATGAAACACGACGAAGACAATTTATCTGATCCGCTTAAGGCGTCTATTGATCCGGGAATGAAAAACGCCCCCCAGATCCAGACTAGGCAGGATATCCAAGCGGACGATCGCTGGTGGCTGGAAAACGTCTATTGCGGCGACAAGATGCGGCAGCTTTCCGTCCGGTCGATCGTGTCCGGGATGCTCATCGGCGGGCTGATGTCGGTCTCGAACCTTTACGTGGGCTTGAAGGCCGGCTGGACCTTGGGCGTGACCGTCACGTCGTGCATCATCGCTTACGCGGTATTCAAGTCGTTGGAGGCCGTGATACCGGCCTATCGCCGAAATCCTTTCACCATTTTGGAAAACTGCACCATGACCAGCGCCGCCAGCGCGGCCGGCACCATTTCCGCGGCCGGCATGGTCTCGTCGATTCCGGCGCTTTACCTGCTTACCGGACGGCCCTTGCCCGTCTGGCAAATGATGATCTGGATCGGTTCGATTGTGATATTAGGGCTATTTATGGCCGTGCCGTTGAAGCGGCAGTTGATCAACATCGACAAACTGCCTTTTCCCTCGGGCACGGCTACGGCGGAGACCTTGAAAAGCCTACATTCCACCGGCAGCAAAGCCTTACAACAAGCAAAGGCCCTGTTTTACTGCACTATTTTAAGCAGCTTGCTTAAACTATGGGTCGATGCCTGGGCGCCGATCATGATCTGGATGGGAAATAAGCTGAAGCGTCCCGAACTGGGAGCAAGCTTGGCGGAGTATGCCTTTCCCGATAATTTTCCCCTTTTTCCAGGCAAAATTGGAAATTATCTACTCGACCACTATACGATCTGTTTTGAAGGCTCCGTGTTCATGATGGCCGCCGGGGCGATTATGGGAATCCGTACCGGCGTTTCGTTGCTGTTGGGGGCATTTTTTTTCTACGGCTTCATGGCCCCAATCTTGGAATCGCAGAAGATCATCATAATAGCGCCCGGAAAGGCGTTGTCCAGTATATCCGGGGGTTGGACTGTTTGGCCGGCGGTCGCGCTTATGGTCTGCGCCGCTTTGACCGCTTTTGCCTTGCGATGGCGCACCATACTCCGGGCCTTTAGCGGGTTGACGGCGATTTTTAACACAAAAACCAAGAAAAAAGACGTTTTGGCGCAACTTGAGATTCCCACCTGGTGGTTTATGGCCGGCGTCGCAACGGCCTGCGTTTCCTGTGTAATCTTTGGGCAATTGTTCTTTGCCATTAGATGGTGGATGAGCGTGTTGGCCGTGGCAATAACCTTCATACTATCTGTTGTCGCCG
The DNA here is from genome assembly GCA_050012815.1 of Thermoguttaceae bacterium. GTDB lineage: Bacteria > Planctomycetota > Planctomycetia > Pirellulales > Thermoguttaceae > JBEKIK01. Next base: position 999 of record JBEKGL010000274.1, on the reverse strand, counting down.
CCCGCGCCACAGGCGAAACCGACATTACTCCGATCGGCGCAATGGGAAAAATCACCCAACTTACTTACGGCGTAATCGCTCCGTCGAACATAACCACAAACCTGATGACCGCCTCGATTACCGCCGGAGCGGCAGCGCAGTCGGCCGATCTGCTGACGGATTTGAAAGCGGGTTATCTTATAGGAACAAACCCCCGCCGACAGACTATCGCCCAATTTTTCGGCGTGCTAGCGGGCGTGCTCGTTTGCGTGCCGATTTATACGCTCATCGTGAGGATGCCTGTTTTCGATCCGAAGGCACCCGCCAAGCAGGTGGTAAGCCAAGGCTCAAAAACCGGCCCGTCCGCCGATTCCGTCGGTGGAAACAATGGAAAAATCCCGGCAAAGGACAATTCCACTAATCCTAATATGCAAACCAATTTACTTACCAAGGAATTTCCCGCCCCTTCGGTTGCCGTCTGGAAAAGCGTGGCCGAACTACTTGCCGAGGGTGTTCATAAATTGAAGAAGGGAACGGTAATAGGCATGATTATCGGCGGGATTCTGGGCATGCTGATTTCGCTGGCCGAAGAGTTTTTGCCCAAGCGCTATTCAAGATGGATCCCGTCGGCCACGGGCTTGGGCATCGCCGGCGTTATCCCGGCTTATAATTCAATTTCCATGTTTATTGGGGCCTTTGCGGCCTGGATTTGGATGAAAAACCATAGCAAAAGCGCGGAAAGTTTCGTTATTCCCGGTTCCTCCGGACTTATCGCCGGCGAATCGCTGACGGGCGTATTCATCAATATCTGGAAGGCCGCGGCGTTTTTCTTTTCCTATTGACGTTTGCATGGCAAATGGACCGAGGCCGTCTAACGGACGGCCGGAAAATGGGGCAAAAAGGTTTACTTGCCAGGGCATTATCCAAGCAAACATCAATAATCTTTATTTATCTTCATTTTGAGCTTTGCAATTTTTTTTTCGTCAAGTAGAATTGAATTGTGGCGTTGCGGAAGGCCTT
>JBEKGL010000273.1:0-5698 GCA_050012815.1 Thermoguttaceae bacterium | reverse complement strand
CGACCTCCAGCGGCAAACCTTGCACGAACTAAGCGGCTTAAATCAGGAAGAAGCCACTAAGCGTCTCTTGGAAATCCTGGACCAGCAACTCCAGCAAGAGACCGGGACCATTATCCTCCGCCACGAAAAGATGCTGGGCGAAATTTGCGAGGAAAAGTCGCGCGAGATCCTGCTCACGGCCATCCAGCGCTACGCCGCCGTGCACACGGCCGAAACCACCACCAGCACCGTGGGCATTCCCAACGACGAAATGAAAGGCCGCATCATCGGCCGCGAAGGGCGAAACATCCGCTCCTTCGAGAAAGCCACCGGCGTGGACGTGATCATCGACGATACGCCGGGCGTGGTCATCGTCAGCGCCTTCGACATGATCCGCCGCGAAGTCGCCCGCATGTCCCTGGAAAAACTCATCGCCGACGGCCGAATCCACCCGGCGCGGATCGAGGAAATCGTGGTCGCCACCCAGCGCGAATTGGAAAAACACATCCAAAAACTCGGCGAACAGGCCTGCCAGGAAACCGAAATGTACGGCCTGCACGAACGCCTGGTCAACCTGCTGGGCCGGCTCCATTTCCGCACCAGCTACAGCCAGAACGTATTGCGTCACTCCATCGAAGTGGCCTTTATCGCCGGCATGTTGGCTGAGGAAATGGGACTGGACGGCAAACTGGCCCGGCGCTGCGGCCTGCTGCACGACATCGGCAAGGCCGCCGACCACGAGGCCGAAGGCGGGCATCCCAAAATCGGCAGCGACCTCTTGAAACGCTACAACGAAGCGCCCGAGGTCGTGCACGCCGCACTCTGCCACCACGACGATCTAAGGATCGAAAATCCTTATACCGTGCTGGTTGCCGCGGCCGACGCCTGCAGCGCTTCGCGCCCGGGCGCGCGCCGCGAAACCCTGGAACGCTACGTCAAACGCATGGAGGAACTGGAATCCATCGCCGCAAAATTACCCGGGGTGGAACAGGCTTATGCCATCCAGGCCGGGCGCGAACTGCGGGTCCTGGTAAGCGCTAAGGAAACCACCGACGAAACCGCCGCCAAAATCTGCCACGACATCGTGCAAGCCTTTGAACAACAACTCACCTATCCCGGTGAAATAAAAGTCACTGTGCTCCGCGAAACCCGCCACGTGGAAATGGCGCGGTGAGAGATTTGAAATTTGAGATTTGAAATTTGAGATTTGAGATTTGAGATTAGGGGCGAGGGATTAGGAAAAACTGAAAACTGTAAACTGAAAACTTACTTCCGTGCGTATTCTCTTTATCGGCGACATTGTGGGAAAACCAGGCCGGAACATCTGCTTGCAAGCGATTCGGCCTTTGCGCGCGGCCGAAAGGCTCGATTTGGTAGTGGCCAATGCCGAAAACGCGGCGGGCGGGTCGGGATTGACTCCCGAAATCCATCAAGAGCTTGTTACCGCGGGCATCGACGGCATTACAATGGGCGATCACGTGTACCGGCGCAAAGAAATCTTTCCCCTCTTGCAAACCGAGCGGCGGATCGTGCGTCCGGGAAATTACCCGGCCTCGGCGCCGGGCCGGGACGTGGCCGTGCTTCGCACCCGGCAACAAGTAAACGTGGCCATATTCACCTTGGTGGGCCGGGTGTTCATGCCGCCGGTGGATTGCCCTTTTCAGGCCGCCGAGCGGATTTTGGCTTCCCTTCCGCCCGATGTCCGCGTAATCCTCCTCGACTTCCACGCCGAGGCCACCAGCGACAAACAACTGATGGGCCGACTGCTGGACGGCCGCGTGAGCGCGGTGTTGGGAACCCATACCCACGTGGCCACTGCCGACGAGCAAATTCTTCCCCACGGCACCGCCTTCCAATGCGACGTGGGCATGACCGGCCCTTTTGACAGCATCCTCGGCCGCCGTATCGATCGCGTGATGGAAACCAATCGCACCTTCCGCCCCACCCATTTCGAAGTTGCAACCAAAGACATCCGCATGCAAGGCTCTATTGTGGACGTTGATCCCCAAACCGGCCGCGCAACCGCCATCCGCCGCATCAGCATCGACGAGGCTGCCGTCGAACGCTTGACAAAAAATCACGAGCCGACATAAAGCCTCTAACGGCAAACCGCTTGCGGCTTTGCGGGAACTATGAATACCTTCTCTCCCCCATGCCCTTCCCTGTTTTTCCTGCTTGCGCATAATACCCATTGTTTTTCCTGCCGGATAAACCCGACAAATCCGTATTGCGGATGCAACGATTTCCGGCTATCCTTTGGCCCCACATGATCGTATATAGACGTGGCAGAATACCATCGGAATGAACGAAAGGAAATTTCCGGCCAGCTCAGGTTGGTGCTGGGTGCAATTGGGTTGGGTCTGGTTTTTTTGTTTGCAGTGGCTGCATTCTTAAAACCAAGCCATTTCCAACTGGGAACGCATCAGCAGTTGGGCTTGCCGCCTTGTTCGTTTTTGGTGTTATTCGGCGTACCATGTCCGACTTGCGGCATGACTACCGCCTGGGCCTGTCTGATGCATGGTGAATTATTAAGGGCTTTTCAGGCCAATACCGGCGGCGTACTGCTGGCGGTGTCGGCCATGGCCGCCGTTCCGTGGTTGATGTTTTCCGCCGTCCGAGGCCGATGGCTCATCTGGAGGCCCGACGGCAGAACCGTGGGATACGTATCGACCGTGATTTTAGCGATAACGCTCGTCCAATGGGGATTTCGCCTTCTGAGCAAATAATATTCCGACACACTTCATTTATTTGAGGTAGTACGATGGATCGTCCCTCTTTTCGATTTGTGGGCACCAACCGAAGGTTGGTCGCGGCCGTTTTGGTCGCGGCCGCGGCCTTGGCCTTATACGGCGGCTGTCAAAGCGTGATGGCCACGGCCATGTATCTGATCAAAGGCACCGACGTTGACCCCGAATATCCGGGACTGAAAGGTAAAAAGGTGGCCGTGGTCTGCCGTCCCATCACCGAATTGAATTACGCCAATTCCGGCGTCGGCCGCGACCTGGTCCGGGAAATGAGCAAATTGCTGCGAGAGCGCGTTCCGAAGATCAAGGTCGTCGATGCTCAAAAGGTGAACAAGTGGTGCGACGAAAACACCTGGGAAGACTACGCCGAAGTCGGAAAGGCCATGAAGGCCGACGTCGTGGTCGGCGTGGAACTGGAAAAATTCAGCATCTATCAAGCGCAAACCCTGTATCAGGGCAAGGCCAATGCCTCGGTTCACGTCTACGATTGCAAAGACGGCGGAAAGGTGCTGTTCGAAAAAATTCTACCCCAGTCCGTTTACCCGCCCAATACCTCCATTCAAACCTCCGACGTGCAGGAATCGGAATTTCGCCGCGAGTTCGTGTGCGTGCTGGCCGACCAAATCGCACGGCATTTTTACAGCCATGATCCATACGCCGACATGAACCAGGACAACTCGGCTTTTCGATAAAATCGTCCCGCGCTCAACCGCTTGAGATCGTATGATATATCGTCCCTCTATTCGATTCGCAGTCGCGGCCTTCTTACTTGCGGCCGCGGCCTTGGTCTTATCCGGCGGATGCCGCAGCGCGATAGCAACCGCGCTGTATTTCTTCAAAGGCGACGACGTGGGGCCCGAATACGCGGCACTGAAAGGAAAAAAAGTGGCGGTGGTCTGCCGTGCGCCCACGGATTTGAATTACGCCGATTCCAGCGCCGGCCGGGACCTTGTCCGAGAAATGAGCAAATTGCTGCAAGAGCGCGTTCCCAAGATCAAGGTCGTCGACGCCCAAAAGGCGAACAAGTGGTGCGAAGAGAACAAATGGGAAGAATACGTCGAAGTCGGCAAGGCATTGCAGGCCGACGTGGTGGTCGGCGTGGAACTGGAAAAATTCAGTATCTACCAAGCGCAAACCCTGTATCAGGGTAAGGCCAATGCCTCGGTTCGCGTCTACGATTGCAAAGACGGCGGCAAAGTGCTGTTCGAAAAGATCCTGCCCCAGACCCTTTACCCGCCAAATACTTACATTCAAACCTCCGACGTGCAGGAATCCGAATTCCGCCGCGAGTTTATCGGCATCCTGGCCGACCAAATCGCCCGGCATTTCTACGGCCATGACCCATACGCCGATCTGGGCCGGGACAACTCGGCCTTGCGATAGAAGTTCGCCCGCTATCGGCAAAACCTTCGCTTGTTGACTGCGCGGAACGGCGGATTTAAGATAAAGGAGAGAAAACAGCGATCTTTTTTACTCCCAAGCACTACGTCTTTGCCAAGGACGCAAGATCATGATTACAACAAGAATAACGCCGGATGTACAATTGGACGAGTTATTGACGTTTGCATGGCAAATGAACCGAGGCCGTCCAATGGACGGCCGGAAAATGGGGCAAAAAGGTTTACTTGCCAGGTCATTATCCAAGCAAACATCAATAAAAGGCCTCCGTGCGGCGATTCTCTTGACCATCCTGCTTTTGTTTTGCGTATCGGCGGTGAATCGTCTTGCCGCCGAGGAAAATCAGCCCGCCAAAAAAACAGCCCCCGCCGGCAAGGCCGCCGCGGAAGAATTGCCCAAGCCGGAAGACGTCACCCTGCAAACCGCCGACAGCCTGCAACTGGCGGCAACCTACTATCGCGGCGGCAAAGGCAAGGAATCGATTCCAATCGTTCTATTGCACGCGTGGAAACATAATCGCACGGACTATACCAAGGATTTCGCCCCCTTTCTTCAATCCAAAGGGTTCGCGGTGGTAGTGCCCGATCTGCGCGGTCACGGCGACAGCACCCGGCTGAAAACCCTGCGCGGCAAAGACGAGATCCTGGATGCGGCCACCCTGGCCCCCAACCAATTCAACTTGATGGTCCTCCAGGATCTGAAAGCCGTCAAGGAATTCCTTTGGGAAAAGAACAATGCCGGCGAACTGAACCTGGACAAACTTTGCCTGGTCGGCGCGGAAATGGGCGCCTCGATCGCCCTGGAGTTCGCCTGGTACGACGCCATGGGCTACGATCAAGGCTCGCCGGAATACGGGTCCTTAAAACTCGGCCGGTTCGTTAAAGCCCTGGTGCTTATATCGCCGGAGACCTCCTTCAAAGGAATTGATATACGCCACGCCGTGCAAAATCCGGCCGTGCGAAACGACATTTCCGTGTTGATCCTCCTCGGCAACGGCGACAACAAAGCCTTAAGCGAAGCAAAACGGGTATATTCCATTTTCGAACGCGATCACCCCAAACCCGATCCTGAAAAAAAGGCCGATCAACAGACCCTCTTCTTTACCCCACTGGAAACCAAACTACAAGGCGCCAATCTTCTTACCGAGAAAAACCTCAAAACCGAGGAAATTATCAACGCTTTCCTCAATCTCCGCCTGGTAAAAAGCGATGCGGCAAAATCCTGGCTCTGGAAAGAACGCAAACTACCACACCAATGAGAAAAAAGGATGAGGGATGAGAGATGTTAGGGCCGGGCAATTTATTGCCCGGTTCTAAAGGATGAAAGAGGAAGGATGAAGGATGAATTCAAAACCGGGTAGGGGAATTCAGGGGGAATTCCCCTGAAAAAGAAGCTCGGCCGTGTCCTGAGGCGTCAAAAACCCGGACCAAAAAGAACGGAAAAACAATAATTATGTATGCTGTCCCCGTCCCTGAAAGAGTCTTGTGTGTCAAGGGCCACCTGGCGGATTTTTTTGCATAGCTTCAGCGGCAAGGCCGTCGAGGGCCTTGTGAACGCCGCGTTGGAGTTACTGTTCA
>JBEKGL010000272.1:0-6428 GCA_050012815.1 Thermoguttaceae bacterium | reverse complement strand
CAGGCATATTCCAATGCCGGCAGACGGTAATGAAGTCAGGACGAATTATTTTGGAAAATATCAAATAATCGACCGATAAGGTATTGAAATACCTGTGAGATCATGTAATGATTATGATGGACTTGCTGATTTCCAGTAAGAAGCCATGCTTGCCGGAAAAAAGCAAACGATTGCTTATCGGCGAAGGTGGCCGAAAACTAGTGTGTTTTTTTCACTGGCCGGCTTAATGGAAACTTCAACAATTTGAAGTTGTCGAGTTCGGCCGAGCCGCGAACCTTTAAAGGAGAATAACAGTGGCCAAGAAAGTAGCAAAAAAAGTTGCCAAGAAAGCACCCGCTAAGAAAGTAGCCAAGAAGGCAACCGCTAAGAAGGTCGCCAAGAAGGCGCCTGCCAAGAAGAAGTCCGGTTCGTGCTGCTGCAAGTAATCCGCTTGTAGGCAGACTAATACCTGTCTTTCTTCATCCAGACTACGACGAGAAAGGGCCGTCGGAACGACTTGTTCCGGCGGCTCTAAGTGTTTGTGGTGAAAGGGATTAGGGATTGGGGATTAGGGATTAGAGAAAAAGGATGAAGGATGAGGGATGAGGGATGAAGGATGAAGGATGAAGGAAACTATTTGCGATTTCGCACTGCCCACCGTCCACCGTCCATTTTTTACTAATCCCTAATCCCCAATCCCTAATCTCTCTTATTTCAGCACTGTCAGCGTGGGCAATTGGGGTTCATTGCGGTGTAGCCGGACCAGACGCCGGGCCAGATTCAAGCAGATCGATTCGAGATAGGGTTTTGCTGTTTCGTTTTCGAATGCTTTGCCGATTTGACCGCGATCGGCCAAAATTCTTAGTTCGGTCACAATCGGCACCTCGCCCAGGAAAGGCACGTGCAATTGTTCGGCCTTCTTTTTCGCCCCGCCGGAACTAAAAATATCGTGCCGCGCACCGCATTGAGGGCAGACGAAAAAACTCATATTCTCGATCATTCCCAATACTTCGATGTCAACTTTACGGAACATCCCGATGGCCTTGACCACGTCGAGCAAAGCCAGGTCCTGGGGCGTGCCAACGATAACCGCGCCGATAAGCGGCAGCAATTGGGCCAACGATAAGGCGACGTCGCCGGTGCCCGGCGGCAGGTCGATTATCAGGTAATCCAGATCGCCCCATTGGGTATCGCGTAAAAACTGGGTCAGCGCGGAGTGCAGCATGGGGCCGCGCCAGATAACCGCCTCGCCCGGAGGCACTAAAAAACCCATCGACATTACCTTTAATCCGTCAAGCTCCACCGGCTGAATGTGGTTGCCGACTATCATTGGGCGATTGTTCGTGCCCAGCAAGTGCGGAATGCTGGGGCCATACACGTCGGCATCCAACAAACCCACCCGGCAGCCGGCCCGGGCAAATCCGTAGGCCAAATAAGCGGCGACGGAGCTTTTTCCCACGCCGCCTTTTCCGGCCCCGACGGCGATCACGCTTTTGGCCGTCAGGCCGATTTCCCCGATCTTTTCCGGTCTGCGCTCGTGGACGGCAAGGTTGACGGAAATATTCAGTTGGGGGAACTGTTTTTTAAGCAGAGAAAGCAGCTCCGAGCGGATTTCTTCCCGCAACACGGCCGACCAGGTGGTCAAACCCAGCGTAACCGACAGGTCCTCGCCGCTGAGTTCCAATTGATGAATCTGTCCTAGTTGCAGTGCGCTCCGCCCGGTTTCGGGATCTTGAAAGGCCGCAATCGCCTGGCGTAGGGCCGCTTCGGTGACGGGTTCAGTGGTCATACGCTTCCCCGGGTCGCGGCTAAACAAAAATACTGAAAACGGTAAACTATGAACTGTAAACCGTCGGCAATCCACCGGGCACAAGTGCCCGGGCTAAACTGTAATACGACATTCGTTACATAAGGAAAAATGCCGTCATTTTTCTTCGGAATTGGAATCATTGGGATTAGTCAGTGTATTAATAGAGAGCGCAAGTACTAAGAGAATTAAATTTATCGCCCAAATGATTCCGCAGCCCAAGGCGATCCATCGCAGTACCCCTCCGCCTACTGAATCACCCATAGTCGATAGAAGGGACGCCACGGCCAAAATCAAGCAAATAGCTATAGGAAGAATAATCGCCCCGGAAATGACCAAGGCAATAGTGTGGCGGGGGATAGGCGGTCGGTCCATGATAGTTTTCCCAATTTCCCCGATTTTGCTGATCCTAAGCGTCAATGTCAAGGACGTATTATACCAATTTTACTTTGAACCAGCGCGGTGATGTAATTTTGATTAGAAGCAAGTATCTTATATTTACAGGGTAATTAACGTGCTATTTCAAACCAGAAATGGGAAAAGCATCATGACCCGATTCGGACGCCTTCGGCCAAAGATGTTTTGGGCTTGGATGCTTTGCCTTGCAGGCGCGATTATCCCGGCGGTGTGGGCTTCGGCAACCGAAGTGGTATTAAAAGACGGCCGAGTGCTGCGCGGCAAACTGGGCGAGGTCGCCGGTCTGGCGGAGATTCCGCAGCCGAACAGTCCGGACGGCGAAGGTCCCAGCCCGTCGATTTTGTTGATGGACGACGATCTTAGCCGCACTTTTGTTTCCAAACGCCTGATAAAGGAGGTTCGCCAGGAGGAGACCGGGCACGGCGAGGAAAAATTCAGCCTCCATCAAAGCGTGAAGCGTAACGGCCTGACCATTCGTAGCGTGGGGCCGGCCATGCGAGTTCAACCCTTCGATGAATTCGGCCGGCGGATCTACACCATGTACACGGGAAAAGGTCCCGTGGACGTAATACAGGGCATCACCGATCTAACGCCCCGCTGGGCCAAGGTCGAGGGCATCACGCACGTCTGGGACATGCGCATCGCCACCAGTTCCATTCCTCGGGAAGAGCTGCAAAAGATTCTATTGAAGCAGATCAATACCAAGGACGTGGAGAGTTACAAGAAAATCGCCCGCTTCTATTTGCAGGGAGAGCGCTATGCAGAGGCCCGGCAGGCCTTGGACGACCTAATGAAGGCGTTTCCCGAGCGGAAAGACCTGCAAGAGCAGTTGGCGCCGTCGATCAGGGCGATCAAGCAATTGTCAGCCCAACAGCTTTTGGCGGAACTGAGGTTGCGGCGTGACGCGGGCCAGCACGGTTTGGTCTGGGACGTTTTGAAAAAATTTCCTTCCGACGAGATTGGCGGCGAAATCCTGCAAGGCGCCGGAGATATGCTGAAAGACTATGAGACCAAGGCCGCCCGGCGGGTTAAAGTCCTGGAAAAGATGGACGCCTTGCTGCCCAAGATTACGGACAATTATCAGCGGGAAGAGCTTCAGAAAATCCGCGATGAAATGGCCGCCGAGTTGAGTATCAACAACATGGACCGCATGGCCGCTTTCCTGCAAAACGCCGATGACGCCCAAATGCCGGCCCAAGCGAAACTGGCCCTGGCCGTAAGCGGTTGGCTATTGGGCAGCGATTCGGCTATCGATCAATTGCCGGTGGCTTTGTCGATATACGGCATCCGCCGCCAATTGCGGGAGTATTTAATCGAGCCGGTAAAAATCAAGCGAGAAGCGATTCTCGACGGTCTTAAATCGCAAGAAGGATCGTCGCCGGGTTTGATCGCCGATCTTTTATCTCACATGAAACCGCAGGCCGATCCGCCGGAAGTGGTTTCGCCGGAGCGGCCGGGTTATTACAAATTGGAAGTGCCGGGATTGCCCAAGGAGCCGCCGATTACGTATTGGGTGCAACTTCCGCCCGAATACGATCCCTATAAGCTCTATCCGGCCATAGTAACCATGAACGGCGCGGGCAATACGGCGGAAAGCCAGATCGACTGGTGGGCGGGCGATTGGGTCAACCCCCGCCGGGCATCGGAGAAAAACGAAGACGCCTCCAATCCTCCCGTGCCCGATGAGAAAAAGCCCGACGAGAAAAAGTCCGACGAGAAAAAGTCGGCGGAAAAAGCCCCGGCGGTTCCCATGACTCGCAACGGCCATGCGGCGCGATACGGTTACATTGTCATCGCCCCGCAGTGGAGCGTGGAACATCAAAAAAAATACAACTACTCGGCCCGGGAACATGCGGCCGTATTGAACAGCCTGCGCGACGCCTGCCGCAGGTTCTCGATCGACACCGATCGGGTTTACCTGTCGGGCTATTCCATGGGCGGCGACGCGGTTTGGGACATAGGGCTGGCCCATCCCGATCTTTGGGCGGGCGTGATCCCCATCTCCGCGCTGGCGGACCGCTATTGCAATTTTTATTGGGAAAACGCCAAATACGTGCCTTTTTATGTGGTTCTCGGCGAATTCGACGGCTCTAAACTCACGAAAGACGCCCTTGATCTGGATCGTTACTTGAAATACGGCTACAACGCCACGACGATAGAGTACCAAGGGCGCGGCCACGACAATTTTCACGAGGAAATTCTGCGAATCTTCGATTGGATGGGCCGCTTCCGCCGCAATTTCTTTCCGCGGGAATTCACCTGCTCGACGATGCGCGATTGGGATTGTTTTTTCTGGTGGGTGGAGTTGGACGGCTTGCCGCCCAAATCGCAGGTCGATCCCGAACACTGGCCGCCTCCGGCCGGATCGCGGGCCGCACAGGTAAAAGGGAAAATCACCGGTAATAATATCAATGTCTTTGCCGGAAGCGCGCAAGTAAGCATCTGGTTATCGCCGCAAATGGTCGATTTCAAGCAGCGCGTGAGCATCGTTGTCAACGGGCAGCAGATCTACGCCAAAGAACCGTTTCTCCAAGGCGATCCGCGCACAATTCTGGAAGACGTCCGCACCCGTGCCGACCGCCAACACCCCTTCTGGACCCGCCTGGACAACTCGACCGGGCGCGCGCGGGGAAAATAATTGGGCAATAGACGGGGGGTTAAGAGGAAAAGAGGTGTAACTTTTTCATCCAAGCGGTGCTGTTTTGTCCGTCCGTAGATCGACGGGCTTTTCCTTTTGTTTATTCTGTTCTTCTTGAAGATGATCGATCCAGCCGTTTAATCCGCCGTGCTCTTCGACAAGACGTTGCCGTGTGGCTCGCACTTCCTCGATCAAGGGATCGTGAAGGGTTTTTTCTACCGAGGTCATGGCGTGTTCTCCAGCCATAATTGATCCGGACTAAGAATCATTGGCGACAATAGCCTATTATTTGACCGTGGTGTTTTCCATCTGTTTCGATTGCAGTTCGGCTTGGACTTGCGGTTCCGGCTGTTTTTTTGGCGCCGGAGGCGTTGACAGATCCACTGACGTGGGTTGGCCCATGGGCGTTTTTGCCTCGGCCGGCGTTTTGGGAGCGGATATGTTTTGCGAGTCCGGTTTCGTTTGCGGCTCGCCGGTGGTTTGCGGCGGGGATGATTGCGACGATTGAACGGTTTGCTGGCCTTTAATCGCCGCCATATCCAAGGTGAAGCCCTTGAGGAACCAGCCGTCTTTCTCAGCCGTTATTTGCATTCCGGCCGGGCTGAGGTAATGGCGCACGAGCTCGTAGTCGGGCAGTTTGCCGCCGTCGATCTTTTGTTGCCTGACCGCGCCCTTCTTGCCTTCGCCAAAGAGCTTGTTCAAGAACTGGGCGAACATCGACTCGCTTTCAGGCATCTTGTTCTGCTTGATCATTTCATAGGTGGTGCGATATTCCTCGTCGGTCCGCGAAAAAATTCTCGCGCACTTGTCCTGCGGAATCAATTGATTGATGGTCTCGTTGACCAGTTGACGAAAAAATTCTCGCGCACTTGTCCTGCGGAATCAATTGATTGATGGTCTCGTTGACCAGTTGATAATCGACGTCCTTGACCAGCGGGTCGTTGGAGTTTAGGACTTTCAGCAGGAAATCCAAGTGCGAGGCGATGAACAGGTTCCCGTCGAACACCGTGGCGGCGGCGTGCGGCATTATGTTTTGCTGGTTGGTCTTTTTGCGTTTCGCCTGTGGCACCAGGTCGGGTACGTCACCCAGGGAAACCTCGGGCGTTTCCATCTCCGGCCCCTCGTTTTCCACGATTTCCCAGATCACGTGCCCGTCGATTTCGCGGCGCTTGGCGGTAGGATCGTTTCCGAACCACTTTTGCAGGGCCTTGGCCACGGCCACGTCGTCGGTACTCTCGATGGCGAACAACAGCCGTTCGCTGGTGGTGGTAATGGGCAATTCGTAATCGGTCAACATCGACACGCGCTGTCCCAATTTTTTGAACAACTCCTCGCGGAGGTCGATTCGCGGTCCGTTTGGATCGTCTTTCTCTTGTCTAAGGACGTCGGCCCATTCGCCCGAGTCGCCCGACCCATAGAGTTCGTCAAACAGCGGACCGAAATTATCGAAGGCGTTCAGCACGTCGAAATACAAGGTGCTATAAGTGGCTATCTCCCGCGGCACCCATTTTTGCGGCGTATAATCCTTGCCGTTTAGTAGCACCAGCATTTTCATGGCATTTTTGTAGGGCAGGGGGGCGTATACGG
>JBEKGL010000271.1:0-5755 GCA_050012815.1 Thermoguttaceae bacterium | reverse complement strand
AGGCCCTGTACGGCGAACTGGCGCAAACGCCGCTAATGCTTCGCTTTCCCGACGGCACGGGCGCAGCGGCGCGGAGTCAGACGCTTGTCGAGCCGGCCGATCTTTGGGCTACATTCTCCGAGTGGTGGCAAAACCGTCCGGCGCCGCCTTCGCCCACCGCGGCAAGTCTAATCCCGGTGGCAAGGCAAGACGTTCCCACGCCGCGCGATCGATTGTGCATCGTCGGCAGCGGCAAAGAACGGGCCATCCGCACCACCGCATGGTATTTGCGTTCGGCAAGCGAAGGCGAGTTGTACGCCAAGCCCGACGACCGCTGGGAAGTAAACAACGTATCGAACCGCTGCCTGGAAGTCGTGGAATGTCTGCAAGACGCACTACATCAGTACGAACAGGCCGTCAAAAGCGGAAGCGTCGCCGACCTGCCGCCCTTAAGCGACGTGTTGATCCACGGCCTGGGATAATACAATATCTCAATCTCGAAATCTCTCGGCACTCAGAGTCGGGCCGTGTCGGGTGCGGAATCACCGGGGCGATACGCCCCGGCTCTGACTTTTCATACGACATTGCTTTTCCTGACACTCAATAAACATTTTTTGACTCATCGCACAAATCCTGCCCATCCATTCCATATTATCTCATTTATCTGAAATTATCCCTTTTGCACACTTGTATAAGTGCGTGAGAGCCTCAAAAAACCTGGAATTCGGCTAATCTGGGGTGGCGAGATAAAGACGCTTCTCTATATAATCCCCGCCTCATTGTTTCCTTTGAATTGTGCGTTCGCCATACGCGCCGCCGATTCCCTTTGCGCGGCATCGGCGTCTCGCATTGGCTGGCACTGCTCTAGCGTTTACGTCAAACAACAAAAGAAGATTGCGATGCTCGGACACGGACGTCCGAAAACGTTGCGAACATTTATCCTTGCGGCCGCACGACGGAAGGCGGTCTGTTGGAGAAAATTCTGCGCGCTGTCAACACTTCTTGTATTTCTCGCCTTCCTGCCGTTTATCGCCCAGGCCGAGGATCTTCGCGTGCGCGTGACTTGGGGCGGCGGACGCGAACGGCAGTGGCAGGGGATCGTCACACTTAGCGAAGGCCGTTTTGCCGAACCAAAACCGTTGGGCATCGAGGCCGACGAACCCGCCTCGATGTATCTGGACCATGGCGGCCAATTCGACCGGCAGCGGTTAATTATCCGCCAGCGCAGTTCCCGGGCGTACGAAGGTTTCGACGTATCGATCGACGCCCCGCTTTCGGCCCGATGCACGATCCAACTGACCGCCGCCGATGCCCTCGATCGGCCGTTGACGGTCGAAATGACGCTGTCCGACCTGGTGGAGGAGTTCGTCAACAAGGACCTGGACGGACAAGGAAACCGGCTGTTGGCGACCCGCGCGCCGGGCGATCAAGTGCGCGTGGATTTCACCCGCGATTCGCTGGTCTTTACGCCGGGCGAGACGTTTCGCTTCACTGCCCGGCCGCATTTGCTCCCCTTGCCCGAGGGTACAAAGGTCCGGCTCAAAGTGCAATTGCTCCAGTCCGCCGGGGGCAAGGAACTTTGGTCCTCGCAGCACGAGGTGCAAGTCGGGCACGAGGCCTCGATCCCCATCGAACTCACCTTGCCCGAGGAAGAAGGCTCTTATGACGTGCTTTTAAGCGTGGCGAACAATCCCACCTGGCCGCAGGCGGTCCGCCGTCCCCTGACCTGGAACAAAACCGTGGCCGAGCGCAAGGTGCAGATTTTGGTGTTGGATCCGCAACGACCGACGCCCGCCGCGCGCTCGGAGCGCGAATTCACGCAACTCATCGAAATCGATCCAGCCAATCCGCGCTGGTGGGAACTGCCGAAGCTCGCCCAATTGCAACTGCCCAAGACGTGGCGCTTGTGGAAAGGTCCGCTGGGCAACGGCAATTCCAAACCCTATCGCCACGGCCTGGGCAATCTCACGCAATTGAATCCCAACGCCGATTCGCCCGATGTAAGTTGGGAAGCCTACTGGCTGCCCGTCAGTCAGCCGGGCCGGCCGCATATTCTGGAAGTCGAATATCCCGGCGACGTGCCGCAGACCCTCGGCATCAGCGTCCTGGAGCCCAACGCCGCCGGAGCGCTGGCCGCAATCGGCCTGGACTCCGGCGTGGACGTGCAAGCCGAAATAATCGCCGGCGCGGATGCGCCGCGCATGTTGACGCATCGCTTGATCTTCTGGCCGCGCACCAACACGCCCTTGGTGCTCTTGACCAACGGTCGCGATCATTCGCCGGCCGTGTACGGCAAGATCCGCGTGCTATCGGGCGGCGAGCAATTGTCGCGCGCCGCGCCGTTGCCGCCCAGGCAAAGCCAACGTCTCGCGGCGGCATATCTGGACCGCCCGCTGTTTCCTGAAAATTTTTCCGCCGCGGAAGCATACGATGAATGGTGCGGCCGATCGCTGGACAACTGGAACACCTTTTACGAGGGCGGAACCAGGCTCATCGCCTATCTGCAGCACGTCGGTTACAACGGTTTGATGTTGGGCGCACTGGCCGACGGCAGCACGATCTATCCCAGCGCGCTAGTGGATCCCACCCCGCGTTACGATACCGGAATATACTTCACCTCCGCCCAAGACCCCGTGCGCAAAGACGTGCTGGAAATGCTCTTTCGCATGTTCGACCGCGAGGGTCTGCAACTCATACCATCGCTGGAATTCGCCGCGCCTTTGCCGGAGCTGGAAGCCGTCCGCCGCGACGGCGGGCCCGAGGCCGAAGCCGTCCAGTGGATCGGCGCGGACGGGGCGCCCTGGTACGCGGTTCATCCGCCCAAAAGCGGATTGGCGCCTTATTACAACGTGCTGAATCCCCGCGTGCAAAACGCCATGTTGGCCGTGCTGGAAGAGGTCGTCCGGCGTTACGCCCAGCATCCGTCTTTTTCCGGCGTGGCCATTCGCCTCTCGGCCGACGGTTACGCCCAACTGCCAGGCCCGGATTGGGGACTCGACGACCGGACCATTGCCGCCTTCGAGCGGGACGCTAAACTCACCGTGCCGGGCGAGGGCCCGGAGCGCTTTGCCCGGCGCGCTGCGTTTCTGGCCCAAGATTCTAATCGCCGGTTGTGGATGGAGTGGCGCGCAAACCAGTTGAGCAAATTCTATTTAAAAGCGCAGGAAGTATTGCTCTCCGCGCGCTCCGACAGCCGCTTGTATCTGGCCGGCGCCGAGATTATCGCAGGCGAGGAAGCCCAGTCCGACCTGAAACCCGCTTTATCGCGCCACGCCACGATAGCCGACTTGTTTTTGCGGGCGGGCATCGACGTGAAGAATTTTCAAGCCAATCGGCAACTCGTGTTTTTGCACCCCCAGCGCCTGGCGCCCGGCGGCAATCTCGCCGCCAAGGCCGCGGAATTGGAAATCGGCCAAATGCCCGACGACGAGCGCTATTTCCAGGGATTGCCCGCCTCCGGCAGCCTGTTTTATCACGTGCCGCGGGAAATACACATTCCCTCCTTCGATCAGAAAAGCCCGATCAAGCCCAGTTACGCCGGGTTGGTTATGCAGCCGTCGCCGTCGGGCGTGCAAAATCGCCGCCGCTTTGTCCACGATCTGGCCACGCTCGATACTCAAGCCCTGTTCGACGGCGGATGGCTGCTGCCCCTGGGCCAGGAAGGTGCAATCCGCGACCTGCTGGCGGCATACCGCTCGTTGCCGGCCGTACGATTCCGCGAGGTGGCCGACCGGCAATCGTCCTCGCAGCCGGTCACCTTCCGCGTGGGCACTTACGCCAGCCGCACTTATTTATACGCCGTCAACGACGCCCCATTCCGCGTTACCGCCCGGATCCACGTCGAAGCGCAAAGCGGCTGCCGCCTGGAGGAACTGACCGGGCTGCGGAAAGTTCCCCCGCTTAAACCCGATCCCGGCGGCGGATTGTGCTGGGAAATCCAGTTGGAACCGTACGACCTCGTCGCAGTGCAGTTTAGCGAGCCTGACATCCAAGTTGCGCGACCGCAAGTCACTTTGCCGAAAACGATCGAGCCGGCCCTGGTACGACAGATCAGTCTGCTGGGCGTGAGGGCGGCCGCCTTGCGCAACCCGCCGCCTTTGGACGTGCTGGAAAATCCCGACTTCGAAAAATCCGCCGACGCCCGCAAAGGCATCCCCGGCTGGTTTCCGATCTCACGCGACGGCGTAACAATCCAACTCGATTCGGCCTCCGCCCACGGCGGCAAACAGTCGGCGCACATCACAAGCAACGGTCCGATGGCCTGCCTTGTAAGCCGGCCCATACCCGCGCCGACCACGGGCCGGGTGACGATGTCCGTTTGGCTCCGCATAGCCGATCCACAAAAACAACCGCCCCTGCGCCTGGCCTTGGAAGGCAAACTGAACGGACGCGATTACTATCCGTTCGCGCCGGTCGGACGCATGCCCGATGGATCGCCCACCGGAGTCGATCTAAGCAACCAATGGGTACAATACATTTTCCAGGTCAACGATCTGCCCCTGGAAGGCCTGTCGTCGCTGCGGGTGAGATTCGACCTGATGGGAGCGGGCGAAGTCTGGGTCGACGACGTGCAATTGTTCAATCTGGCCTTCAGCCGGCCGGAAATCATCGAACTTTCGAAACTCATCACCCTGGCCGACGCGAAACTGCGAAACGGCCAGGTCTGCGATTGCATCCGCTTGCTGGAAGGCTATTGGCCGCGTTTCCTCGAGGAAAACGTGCCCGTGCCCGTCGAAACCCCATCCGCGCCGAAACCCGCCGCCGAATTGGCCGATCAGCCCGCCGCCAAAACTCCGCCCGCCAAAACCCCGCCCGCCGAAGAGCCTCCCGCCCAAAATTCCGACCGCACCGGCTGGTTCAACCGCGTGAAAAACCTGCTGCCGGAAAAACTGCGTTTCTAACGCCCCCTCATCCCTTTGAGAAATGGTTGGATTCTCAGTTTGAGGTTCGAACACCTTTTGCGCGCATCAATTACACTATTCAGTACACTAATCATTTAGCCCCCGGTGAATACACCGGGGGTTTGGTTGAATGAATACACCGGAGGTTTGGTTGCGGAAAATAGCAATTATGGGACGGAATCTTGTCATAAAATGCACAATACATTACATTGCCGGTAGCGGCGCCGCGTTTTGGAAACAAAATTACTTTCAGTACCCGGGGGGATAGCCATGTTTCGGCAATTTATAGTTTTGATTGCGTCCTGCACGCTTCTGCTTGGTTGTTCCAAAGAATTACCCCAATTGTCACTTGAGGTCGATAAAGACGGCGGATTCCGCCTGCAGGAAATTTCGCTGGCAGAGGCGATCGAGCGCCAACCGCAATTAGATAACTGCGGAGGTCGTGAAGACATTGTAGAAAAGCCCGAGTACCTTGACGACTCTGCCGCTGTCAAGTATCCGCAGTTTAAAGGGTCCAAACCGCTGTACGGATTGGCAAAGTTTGGCCGCGACTTTTTTAAATCCGACAGGGAGATCAAATATTTCTACGCCTTGGATGCTTCCGGCGCCGACGGCTACGATACGCTTTATTTTGATACCAACCACGATCTGGATCTTACCAATGATCCGCCGCTGGGGCTGAACAAAAATCCCTGGCCCAAGGGACTGAAGCCCTGGTTGGCACCTGATGACCGGCTGGTGTTCGAGGAACTCGCCGTTCCCATCGATTTCGGGCCGGGTTACGGCGTTCGGCCTGTTAAATTTCTCCCAGTATCATGGAAGCATAGTGTTGGAGGCATGCATTTTGTTCCATTATCGTTCTATGCGGGACGAAT